>CACZTE010000001.1 GCA_902784045.1 uncultured Eubacterium sp.
ATCGGCACTTAACATATTGACGCTTGATGACTTTGCCGTGAGCTACGGTACTTTCATCTGGCGGAAAAATATCACAACTGATCTGATAAAGGAGGAAACTATGGCACTGACTATTGATAGTTCAATCAAAGATTTAATGAAAAATCCCGAAGCCGTTGAAATCTGCAAAAAACACGGTATGGATTTGACTGACAGACGGATTAAAATGGCTGGCGGAATGAGCGCGAGAAAACTTGCTGGTATTCCGGGTACGGGCATGAGCGCTGATCAGACAAAAGCGCTGGAAGAAGAACTCGCCGCTGCGGATCTCTAAAGGATTCGCTTAATCGAAGGCCGTTATCCGCGCTGATAAAGCGCCTAGCGGTCTTTAACTATATTTGACTGAATACTAAATAATCAAACAATTGTATTTTAGGGAGCGTGGACGCTTCGATTAAAACAAATTGACGCATTGTGTTTGTCGTCGCTCAGTGAATCGACATCCTTTGCTGCAAGAATTATATTTATTATCACTTCATCACGCATTGAATACAAAATTGATATTGCTGCCATTCCCGTTCTGTGCGCGCATGTAATTTTTGATGTAATAAGCCCTTGTCAAACGGCTGCTTAAAACTGCGGACAAAAACGTGATTTGCTGGCAAACTGTATTTCTTTGCCGAAAATAATCTTCCGCAAAGACGTTATCGTCACCCGGCAGATTTAATTGTAGCGGCGATATCGCTAATCGTTAGATTATTATCCGCATCTTATTTCAAAAGTCTATGTCTCTCGGTTCAAGATGACCGAGAGCTTTTTTCGAATTGCCCATTGAGGTTATGTAACATGACAATTACGCATTTATTTTGGTAGTGCCGGCTATGCCGGCTGTTATGATTCACCATTGACCGATAAATCAAAAACGGCTGTTGTAACTTTAAAAAACTGAAAAACACTGGATTTCTAATGTATCTTGCGATTATTTATATCGATATTGCCTAGATATCGTGATATAATCATAATATAAGAATGAATAAACGGCAGGTGGCTTGATCAGGAAGATTTGGATTTATCGAAGTCATTGGCTTACACATGATTGGGCATATTGGGATGAATATGTATGGATAAGGCGGTAAGAAGTATGAGAATTTTTGCTTTGGAGTTAAACAATGAAATTAAAGGAATCAAAGCCAGAAAAAAATATATTGAATCGCTAATTGTGAATTTGCCGTCACCTGAGCTTGTGGTGTTGCCGGAACTTTCGATTTGCAGCTATATGGCCAGCCAGGAAATCTGGCAATACGCGGATGACTTTGGGCGGGATACGGCGACGTGGGCAGTGGAGATGGCTCAAAAATACAATACATATATCGGTGTCGGCTATTTGGATAAGGAAAAAGACGACTACTTCAATCGCTACATGATTGCTGGCAAAGGTGGCGTTTGCGGTATTGTGACGAAATCCGAGGGGGAATCGGCGGTTTTCAAACGCGGACGTTTCGGAAGTTTAATCGAGACACCATTTGGAACCGTCGCCGTCGCTATTTGTTATGATTCACGGAGAAAGCATTTTTATGACAATATCAAAGACAGACAAATATCCCTTATTTTGTTTCCCCACGGCGCACCTGCCGATCCTGTGAAATCCGATGAGGAGAAAAATACCAATGACTATTTTTGTGGGTGCTATGTGAAAGCATTCGATGTGCCGGTGGTTTATGTGAACAGCGTCGGCGCCTTGGAATACATGCCGGGTAAAATGGGGAGAATGATGGAAAAAGCGGGATTTCGCATGAATGGCAGAACCAAAATATACGGAGCGAAGGGCGCATGCATTGATAGCGATATTGCCGAGGCCGTTGGCGTTGAAGCGGTGCTTGTCAATAAAAGCCGTCAATCTGATATCCGGTTTTACGGCGAAGATATTAACAAAGGGAACCGGCTTTTTCGGAAATTTATCCTTGAGCCCGATGTAAAAATGGGCATTAGAATGTACGAAAAGGGAAAGCAGATAGAAAAAGCAAAAGTCCTCTCTTAAATGATTTAGAGGCAATTCCCAGCAATTCAATTTGCAGGCAGATATTTCATTTGCGGACAATTATTTATTTTTTTCCGAAAAAACCTCTGGGTATTGTGTTAGCTTTCTGCCGTGAATCGATTTCCGCAGTTACGTTATTGAAACCCCATAGATTTAACCGAAGAAGCGTTATTCTGTCCCGGCAGATTTTGGCGCGGATGAGACCGGCCGTTGAACCCGGTAGCGTGAAACGCGAAAGGTCCAAAAGATTATTGTTTACCTAAGTTAGGCAAAAGCGTGCCGTCACAGTAGCTTGCAGCCATGCACGCTTCGCCTATGGCTCGCGTTTTAAGTGAGCGTCTAAATTTTAAATTTAGCAACGCGAACTTATCGAGTGAAGCGGGTGGAATGGGCAGGCCTTGCATGGCACACTGCTGCTCTGCCTTCGCTACGCTCGTCAATCGCAGTGTCGTGTGTGCAAGCACGTGATTGTCATTTTCGCCGCTTCGTGCGGCTTTTTTATTTTTTTGCGAAAAGGTAATTTCAAAAACCGGTTTTTTGCCTAGATGAAAAAATGGGTTAAACAGGGAAGCAAAATAAAAAAACACCGGGGCTTTCGCTCCGACGGTGTTAAATATCGTCTCGACTGTAGAGTTCCGGCTTTACTGCCGCGTCGGGGAAATTGGCGGCGATGATTTCGGCGAACTGCTCAATGACCGCTTTGTCAAAATTCTCTTTGGAACTGGTGATGATAAATTCGGTATCGTTAAAATTGAGGAACCAACCGGTTTCATTGAAGCCGTTTTTCAAATAGAATGAACGTCTGCGTTCGCGTTGCTCGGTGTTATCGCTGGCTTCAAAAGGACTTTCGTAATCAAAAAGCAGCGGCTTTTCATTGCAGTAGACGATGAGGGCTTTGATGGCCTTGCTGCCGATACCGGATGAGCGTTTTTCCGGTGAAGTCGCGAAAAAATTCAGATAGACAAAGTCTCCGGCATCGAAGATGACGAAAAATCCGGAAAAGTCGTCGGCGGCGTCATCGGGATAAATACCGAGAACCTCAGCGGACATTGTTTCCGTAATGGCCATAATCTCATCCATGCTCATCGGACGTTCATCGATGGGGAAGGCAGTTTCATAGAGGTTTTTGACTTTGGAATAATCGGGATGGTCAGCTGAGATTTTTTTTAGAATCATCGTAATTCTCCGTTTCTTTAGAGTCTTTTGTCGGATGAACTGACAAGCCGATGATGAGATTCCGACATGGCTATTAAACATGATGAAGGCGTTTTCGTCAAATGATGAATTGAAGACGATGCTGTTTTGACATCGAGGTTTTTTCGCCGAAAAAAGCAATAGACAGAATTTAAATCGAGTATAAACCTCGAATATTACAACAAAAAAAATAAACTTAATTTAAAAGGTGTTTTACGGTTTTTTAACGTTTTATCGGCTATAATAGCTTTGGTTAAGCCCAATCAGACTTTTCCTGGGTCAGGCAATCGTGCCGCGGCGTCGCCGGCGCAAAAGCGGGTCAAAAACAAGCGGAAGAAACCCGCAATAGAAGGGATATCCGCTGCCGCCTCATCCAAAAAAGACAGCGTCATGTCCGTGGGGCGTCAGGCGGTCGGTCGGATAGCATCGACAATCAGCTTGTGAGCTCTCATAGGAAGAGCGTCAAATTGTTTTACCGGGACGGCGTGAAAGGATTGGGTGAGAACAGTCAAAACAAGAGGAGAAATAACATGTCTGAAAAAAGAAAATATCACTTTGCGTCAGAAACGGCTATCGGCTACATCGAGGGCGATCTCTATCTGGAAATCGACGGCAACGACCTAGAAGGATCCTTTGATATGGGAGAAGCCAAAATGCGCTTGCGCGATGGCTACTACGAAGAAAATCGCTTTAAGGGCAGTTTTAGCGAAACCGTATTGTTCACGCCGGTGGAAGGCACGATTGAAGGTCAGATTGAAGGTGATGATTGTACGTTGGAAATGGTCACCGGATTTGGAAAACGCGTCCTTCACAGCGTTTAAGACGGTGAGGCCCTTTGGGCAAAATCCGAAACGAAAAGGACAACAATAGTCAAAGCAGAATAAATCAAAAACACGGCAAGTTTCACAACGGGCAAAACCGGTTCCCGGATTGACGCGTGGACGATGAACGACGGAAAAATGGTCATGCGGGTGATGAGGCCGGTCTTTCCGATTTAGAAGGCGAGGTACCGATGTTGGTAGAGGGTTATCATGCTTGGCATGATTGACAATCATATCCGCGTGTCGGGCGCTTTGCTTTAACGTCCCTTTCAAATCATGATACATACAAACGTTCATACAATAATAAGCACGTCTAAATCTTAGATTTCATGACGCGAAATGATTAAACGAAAATATATCAGAAAAGAGGAGAAAAAATGTCTGAAAAAAGAAAATACCATTTTGCTTCCGAAACGGCCATCGGTTATATTGAGGGCGATCTTCATCTGGAAATCGACGGCAACGATCTGGAAGGCACCTTTGATATGGGACCGACCAAAATTCGTTTGGACGATGGTCACTACGAAGACGGAAAATTCAACGCCAAATTCAGCGAAGTTGTTCTGTTCACGCCTGTGGAAGGAACCATTGAAGGGCAGATTGAGGGAGACAGATGCACTTTGGTCATGGTCACTGGCTTTGGTAGACGCGAACTGAAAAGCGTCTAAGCTGTTGTCCTTTGACCGATTGATTAAAGCGAGAAAAAGCACCAGATGCGTGATGCGTTCAGCAAAACGTTCGCATAGCATTGCGAAACATTTTAACCGCTCAAAAAAGCTAGAGAAAAAACAGAATGATACAAAAAGCTTATGATGATCAAGGGCAAAGAGACAGTTGAGTGTCAGATCCATTAAGAGCTTACATGGACAGCGCGGCGAAGGATACGGCATTCCTTCAAGGCTGTAATAAGGATGAGATGAATTGTTGCATCCCAACTCGGCGTGGGAAACGTAATCAAAAGAGCCGCCCTGACGGCGGCCTTTTTCCAAGCCGACTTTGAGGATACAAAGCGCTGTCCGTCAGCTTTTTATCGGTACTTCAAAGAAGAAACCATAACCATGCAGGTTGTTTTTAGCCAGATATGCCCTGGCAGGTCTTTTTCAAGCAAGCCTGGTGTTAGATTGAAGGGAAAAATTTTTCACTTTTAATGTAACCTTCTTTGTTTTGTCTACGGCAAATTTTGTTTTGTTTTTTTAAACTAACTTATTGGTTTCCCTAGCTTTTTTTGTCATGTTAGGTTATTATATAAAAGAAATGTAACACTTGTTTATCATACTCGTCACAACAAAAATAGTGTTTGCTATTGTATAAAAACGAAAGGATTATTAATTAATGGGAAATACACCTAAAAAGACATCTAAGTCTTTGGAACTGCGTATCGACCAAAATCAAAAAGCTTGGAAATTTATTTGCGACGCCAACAGTCAAAACCGGAGTCAATTAAACCGTGTGGCCATCACTGACGGCGTCAATGTCTACACCTATCGCATGATGTTCCGTCAATGGGATCGTTATGCTTCCGTTTTTTCTGCCCTTGGCATGACCGGAAAAAACAATGCCCGCGTCGGGATGTTAGGTTCCGCTTCGGCGGAATCC
>CACZTE010000002.1 GCA_902784045.1 uncultured Eubacterium sp.
GTGATCATTCTTCTTGTAGCCATTTAATTTCCTTTCGAAGCTCGTCACGGCGTCCGCGATTTCGTGGTGGTTCACCGTCATTTCGTTGAAGGTGTTCCAGTACACTTTGTCATAGAGAACGCCGCGCAAATAAATCTCTGTGCAAAACAGCCCGGTCGCTTGCTCTTTTACCGAGTAGACCGTGTTGCCTGCCGCGGTGTTATTTTGAATAAATTTGAAAGTAATCATTTCTTTTTTTGAAAAATTGCTATATAATGAAAGCGCCAAATGCTTTTTCTTAAGAGTCCCCATTTTCTCTGGAATCAGCTTTTGGCTTTTTGAGTACGATTTTGACGGAGTCTTTGACGGGCGTCGTCCGCATATACTCCTCGTAAAGCTCGGGATAATCTTCGCGGAAGCGGTTGACGTCAAAGGTCACGCGGTATGATTTCGGCGAGTACGCGAGACTTAAATATTCGGATTCGATGGATTTTAAGTCATTGGTTATCATTTCTTTTTTGATCGCCCGGCGAACTTTGTTGTACCGGTCTTTCGCGGTTTGCGTGTTTTTGAGATACTGTATCACCTGGTGTTCGAGGTCGGTGTTAAACTCGGAATAACCGTTATTGTTCACAATCAATGTTGCCATATTTGGACTCCTTTTCTTTTCGCATGTTTTCAAATTCGCGTTCTAATTCTTGTTGGCGGTCTTTGATTCGCCATTCGTATCCGCAGGGGTCAAGAAAATTGATGATGGCGTCCAGCCTTTTCGCGCCTTCGCCGTCTAACCTTAAAGCGCATCCGTCCCATGTGAGATCGCTATGAGAGAGATAAATCATTTTCACGCTGTCGAGAATCGCCGCTTTTACTTCTAAGTCGACGCGTTTTTCAACGCTGATTGTGGTTTTCTTTTTGCTCATCTTTCATCTCCTCTTTCTTGAATTTTCGCTTCCGTAATCGCGTAGAAAATATCGGGTTTAAAATACTTAATCAAGTGGATGATTTGCTCTTTGCCGTCAAGGGTCATCTCAAGGGTGGGTTTTTCGCCGTAAGCGCTGAGTCGGCAGTTTTCGTAAAACGCTCGGCAAATGCTTTCCATCCATTTTTCTGTAACGACTAAACGTGTGTGCTCTTCAATTGGAATTGTGATATTTTTTGACATGTTTTCCTCCTATTTTTCAAAAAGACGTTCAATGGATTTGTTAGTTCTTAGTGCTTTTTTCAGTAGAATCGCTTCATCTAGCATAAAAGGCGCTCTTCCGTTGATTTTCGCGTTGACCGTTTGCGTTGTACATCCGAGTATCGCGGCAACATGATGTTGTTTAAAGTGCTTTTTTTCGAGCTCTTGCCGAAGATTCTCAAACATTTTTGATGCTCCTTTCGATTAGTCTCTATCAGCTGACGACTATATTATGTCATGTTTTTAATTATTTTGCAACAAAGAAATTCATGTACATGAATTTTTTTGCATCTCTTGATTTTCCCTACTGATTGATATATAATAAGCGTGTAAGATCTTATAAATTTTAAGGAAAAGGAGATGAAACTCATGGCAATGCAATCTACTCTTGCGTCTTGCTCTCTTCGCATGACTGACAATTATGGCGTTATGGATGGTAAGGAAGTTGTTAAAACGCATACCTACAACAAAATCCGCACCGCCGCGGCCGACAGCGAAATTTGGGCCCTTGCCCGAGCGATTGACGGTCTGACTCAGCCCACCACTGACGCGGTGTACGCCGTGCGTGTGAGCGCCTTAACCGAGTCCTAAGCTTGGTTATTTGTTTCTATCGGCAATAAGGAAAAGAAAGGAGAAATGTGATGGCAACGAAAGTAACGAAGGTGTTAAAAACTCAGTTTACCTGCGAAAACGGCGAAGAGATGTCCGTGAATTTGGACAGCTACAAAGAGGACATCACCGATTCTGAAATTCAGAGCGGTGTGGAAGCCATGCTCGCCAGCGGCGCTTTAGCCTCCGGCGGCGCGGCTGCCGTGGCCGCCATCGGCGCGCAGAAGATTGAAACCACCTCGACTGATGTGGTCTTTATCTAATGTTTGTACGGCAGATTGATTCAATTTTTGTTCAAGCGGCAGAGCGATCTGCCGCTATTCTTTTAGGGTGATACGAAAGCCCTTTCATTTCTCGCTACTTATATAATGTGTTGAGGATTGGAAAAGTCCCACGTTTTGAAGAAAATTAATTAAAAATTAAGGAAAGAGGAGAGGGAAAAGAAAAAACTAACAGTTTTGAATTGATAGATTGTCGTGACATTCATCTGAAAGTCATTTATAATAGACGTATCCATGAAATTAAACCAACCACGCAGGAGGACGACGGCATGGCTTACGATAAAAAGAAAATGGCGGATTTTGCCGCGCGATGGCAGGGGAAGGGCTACGAAAAAGGCGAGACGCAACAATTCTGGTTGCAACTGCTCAAAGCCCTTGACTATTCCCACGCGGACGATGTGATATTTGAGCATCATTTGCCGTCCGGCGGATTCATTGACGTGTGGATTCGCGACGCCAATGTGCTCATCGAGCAAAAATCCTACGGCATTGACCTCGATAAACCCGAACCGCGGCAAGGCGTGATGAAGACGCCCCTCGTGCAGGCCCTCGATTATGTGGACGAACTGCCGCGCCCTGAACAGCCCCGGTATGTGGTCACTTGCAATTTCGGGACATTTCGCGTGTATGACCGTGACCAATACAACAAAAGTCAGCTCGCGGACAACGCCTTTGAGTTTACCCTTGAGGAATTGGCTGGGCACCCCGAATACATGGACTTTATCGTCGACCCGAAAAACAGCCGCTTGGAGAAAGAAAAACAAGTCTCCATTCAAGCCGGGGAGCTCATCGGCAAGCTCTACGACATGATGCGCGAGGGCTATATCGACCCCGATGCCGAGGCGTCCATGCACGCCCTCAACGTGCTGTGCGTCCGGCTGGTGTTCTGCCTGTATTGCGAAGACGCGGATTTATTTGAAAAAGATTCTTTTCTGCACTATCTGAAAGACGTGCCGGCCGGTCAATTCCGCACCGCCCTCAAACGCCTGTTTAAAGCGCTGGACACCGATATCCCAGGCCGTGACCCTTATGACATTGACATCAAAAACTTTCCCTATGTCAACGGCGGGCTCTTTCATGAAGAAATTGAAGTGCCCAACTTCACCGAGGAAGCCAAGCGGTTTCTGCTGGAGGAAGTCGCCGCGCCGGTGAACTGGTCGCAGATTTCCCCGACGATTTTCGGCGGGATATTTGAGTCCACCTTAAACCCCGACACACGCCGAAAAGGCGGCATGCACTACACCTCTCCGGAAAACATTCACAAGGTGATTGACCCGCTGTTTTTGGATGACCTCAAGGTCGAATTCGCCGCCATTAAAAACGCCGAGGGCATCACGCCCCGCAAGCGCAAAAACGCCCTGACACGCTTTCACGCCAAACTCTGCGGGCTCAAATTTTTTGACCCGGCCTGCGGTAGCGGTAATTTTCTCACCGAGACCTATATCTGTCTGCGCAAATTGGAAGACGCGGTGCTGGGCGAGTTGCGGCAGGGGCAGACCGGCTTCGGCTTTATTGAGGAAGAAGCCATGGGCAACCGTGTGAGCCTGAATCAATTTTACGGCATCGAGATTAACGATTTTGCCGTGAAGGTGGCCGAGTCCGCGCTGTGGATCAGCCGCTTAAAAGCCAACGGCGAGACATCGATGTTTTACGAAGGCGGCGGAGATGATTTTCCGCTGAATGAAGCCGCGACGATTGTGGAAGGAAACGCGCTGCGGATGAACTGGAACGATGTGCTGCTCGCCTATGATTGCTCGTATATTATGGGGAATCCGCCGTTTATCGGATATTCGAATCACAGCAAGGAACAGCAAGCTGACCGGGCTTCCATTTTCGGCAAAGTGAAAACTGTTGATTATGTTGCGTGTTGGTATTGGAAGGCAGCGGATTATATGGAAGGATCCCCAATTCGCGCCGCTTTTGTCTCTACCAATTCTATTTGTCAAGGCCAACAGGTTGAACCAATTTGGAAACCGCTATTTGACAGAGGTTTTCATATTGATTTTGCATGGCAGACTTTCGTTTGGAATAACGAAGCATCTGACAAAGCCCATGTGCATGTGGTGATTGTTGGATTTTCTAAACAGTACAGGGAAGAAAAAATACTGTATACCGAAGACGGCGCGGCCCATCCTGCTAATATTAACGCGTATCTTACTTCTGCGCCAAATGTGTTCGTTGACAAACATTCTAAACCGTTGTGTGACGTTCCGCCTATGGTGCGAGGTTGTCAGCCGACAGACGGCGGTCACTTACTCATGACGACAGAGGAAAAAGACGCGCTTATCGCGTCTGAACCATCCGCTGCAAAATGGATAAAACCATTTTCCATGGGTGCCGAGTTTATTAAAGGCCAAGAGCGATGGTGTCTGTGGCTTGTAGGAATCACGCCTGAAGAACTGGAAGCTATGCCGCTTGTCAAGGCGCGTGTTGAAGCGGTGAGGGAAAAACGACTTGCAAGTACAAAAGCCGCGACTGTAAAAAAAGCCCAAACACCTTGGTTGTTCGACGAAATACGTGAATGTGGAGATATTTATATCGGTCTCCCTTCTGTTTCATCAGAACGTCGTGTTTATATACCAATTGGTTTTGTCAAGAATAAAATGATTCCTGGAAATAAGCTCTATTTTGTAAATAGTGATTCTAAGTATGTGCTTGGCCTACTTATGTCTCAATTTCACAATTCTTGGATGCGTGCTGTTACTGGTAGACTTGAAATGAGATACAACTATGCGAATACCATCGTCTACAACAACTTCATTTGGCCTGACCCGTCAGACGACCAGCGAAAGGCCATCGAAACCTGCGCGCAAGCCGTCCTCGATGCCAGAGATAACCATCCCGACGCGTCCCTTGCCAAACTTTACGACCCTGACCTCATGCCCGCCGACCTTCTCGCCGCCCACCAAGCCCTCGACCGCGCCGTCGAAGCGGCGTACGGCGTCGATTTCGGCGGTGATGAGGAAAAAATCGTCGCCCATCTGTTTAAACTCTACGCGAAAAAAACCAAAGAGAAATAACCCCAAATATTTCCTCTTCCCCCCGCGCCCGTCCGCGTCATCACGCCAACGGTCACCGCGGGTTTTTTAGTCCGTCTTTGAAGGTCGCGGCCATCTCCGATAACCCTTCCCCCTCCCGTTGTAAACGTCTCTCAAAAAAACCAAAAAAACAGGCGAAAAACCCCCTCGAGCAATGGACAACAGGGCGAAAACCATATAAAATAGAGATAACAAAAACCTTTAGACGAGGGCGGAAACACAGCATGACAAGGCGCCTGTCCCTCTCCACCCGCTTCGCTCGATTGCGCACACGACAATGCGATTGACGAGCGTTTCCACCCGCTTCGCTCGATAAGTTCGCATAAGCCAAATCAAAGATTTGGATGCTCACTTAATTGAGGGGAGGCAGTGTGCTGCGAAAAGCTATCGGAGAAGAATAATGACCAACGAAGCCGGACCCACTCATCCAATCAGAAACTCGGCTCAGCCGAGTAAACTATACCCATAAAATTAGACACCAAAGAAAGAGGCGCTTGAGCATTTAACGCTGAAATTCACAGACAAACTTCTTGCTTCTA
>CACZTE010000003.1 GCA_902784045.1 uncultured Eubacterium sp.
ATAATGCTGAATGGTTAGTGTGCAAGGTGTTCATGACAATCTTGTTGTTTAGTCAATGACGAAAAAGCAAATATTTTAAAAAATGATTAACACATAACTGTTAAAAAGACCCACAAAGATATCGTAAAAAACCTTGCACCGAATTCCTACTGTGTATTGCTTTATTACGGATAATAGGATAAAATGGCAAAAGCAAAAATAAAAGAGGTTGGTTTCGTTGATATATAATATTTCCGATTTATACGATTTAAAGCATACACTGGCAGCTGATTATTTGTCGCGTTTTGTCTATCCATGGGAGGCGCTTTCCGGGATTACCGATATGCTTTTTCATCTTGGCGCTTCGTTGCCGAAAAATGAATATGATGAGGTAAAACCCGGTGTTTGGGTGCATAAAACCGCTCATGTGTATGATTCGGCTTTTTTGGGAACGCCATGCATTATCGGCGCGGGCAGTGAAGTGCGTCATGGCGCCTTTATACGAGGCTCCGCTTTGGTCGGACGGGATGCCGTTGTCGGCAATTCCGTGGAGTTAAAGAATGTTATTCTGTTTGATCATGTGGAAACACCCCATTACAACTATGTCGGCGATAGCATATTGGGTTTTTATGCTCATATGGGCGCAGGGTCCATCACATCTAATGTCAAAGCGGATAGACAACCCATCGTCGTGAAAGATGGCGAAGAACAAATTGAGACAGGCTTGAAAAAAATTGGCGCGATGCTCGGTGATCACGTAGAAATCGGCTGCAACGCAGTGCTCAATCCGGGTACGGTCGTTGGACGTAACGCGGTGGTTTATCCTCTGTCGATGGTTCGAGGTGTTGTTCCTGCCGATCACATTTATAAAAATTCGGATAGTATTGTTCCGAAAACACAATAATTTGAATTCAAAAAAACGGTGGTTTGCGATTGCGAACGGCTGTTTTTTTGATGTTTATGAAGTGGATAATTGAGTCATTTTGAATGCATAATTGAAAAAGAAAAAGCACTCTGAGCAAATATGAAGGAAAATCTTCCTATTGATTCAGAGCGCAACGTATCCATTATCGGCTTTTTCTATAAGGACGAAGGCGTTTGGTAAAAAAGGCGTAGGCAAACCCTAAAACCAGAAAACTTGTGTATACCGCTAATGGAATAACAACCGTATGAATGATCGTGTAACAAAAGAGTATTACGAAGACATTAATGATTACCGTGGCAATTGTGGATATGACAGGCCATATGAGTGTGGTTTCATTGTCTCTATATTTTAAAAACAAGTGTAAGGCAAGGGTGTCAAAAGCCATTGGAAATAGCGCTGCAAATAGCCAAATTGTCAGGCCGATAATGATTGAGGGAGTGCGGAGTGCCGCGAACATCATGGCCCAGGCATGCATAAGAGAAGTGATGAGCATCAACAGTATTACGACAGAGCGCAGGCGGAAAGCCTTTTGAGCGCGGTAATCGCGTCTGGATAAAATAGATTGAGGATTGTCTGATGAATCGGGATCTTTTTTTCGACGTTTTTGAAACCGGTAAATAAGTATCATCGCAATTGCGAAAGCGGAGATACCGGCCGCTGCGTCGGGTATTAAAAAATCTCTGCCGGTGGCAGCATTTTTAAAATATCCCTTGGGCAACCGGAGATAAAGGGTCACGCCTTCGCAGGGCTCCAAAGCTTCGGTAATATGGCCGGAAATATTTTTACCGCTGACAGTATAACTGACACCCGTACCATCTTTAGCGCCATATTCTCCAGCATATAGAATGACGGATTTCGGATCGACGGTTTCTGGTAAAGTTATTTTAAAATTGGCTTCATTGATATCGTCGTCCCAGGTGTAGGGCAGAATGGGTAGTGTTAAATCATCAAAATTGGAATGACTGTTGTCGCCGGCGTCGCGGGTATAGTTTAAGCTGAAGCTTTGATATCCGCTGACCGGTGTGTCGCCGTAGATATAGACCATCAATTGTTTATTTTTGGTCTGAGTGTGTAATTCTTTTGTTGATGCCGTGAAATCGCTGTAGACGACATGTTCGTTTTCGATAACGTCTTTTCCATCCACCAATCGGTGAACGCCGAGGTCTGTTGGCAATGTACGATGAATGCCGTTTTGCTGATGTTCCATCAATAAACTGATTTTTTCGTTGACTTCACACTTGGCGTCAGCGCCGATATTGACAGTAACGTCAAAACGCTCGGTATCATAATATTCATTGGCGAGGACAGACGAATTGTCGATAATAAGAAATATGAATATCAAGATAAGTAAGTATCCCGGACGCTTGATGATTGCTTTCATGTTAACCTCTCGCATTGAAGGAATTGATATCATTTAACAACAATTTTTGGGTTTCGTCAATGGTGTTTCATGCTTTGTGAAGCGATAAAGTTGAAAGCGAAAGACATAAAGGTACGAAGTTACAGGGAAAGCAGAGGGATGATATGGCAAACGAAAAATGTACAATACAAACAAAAAGGCCTCTTTTCAAGCGAAAAGAAGCCTTTTGTTAATAGTGGCAAACACAATTAGTTTTTATTTATCCAGATCAACACAGCTAAGACGGATTAATTGTAAATCTGTCATAAAATGACTGATATGCAGAATGGGGGATTACCAGCTTCCGCCGCCTCCGCCGCCGACACCGCCTCCGCCGAAGCCGCCTCCGCCGCCGAAGCCGCTGTCACCGAAGCCGCCGCTGCCGGAATCGGAGGGAACATGGATCATGCTTGAATTCATGTGTGACATGCTGGTGCGCATCATTCGCGAGAACATCATCGCGTTGAAGACGTCGTAGCTGTCATAAGTTGAGTACCAAGCCGGGGGTTCCATCGGCAGATGCTCGAAGTTTTTAGCCCATTTATCCGTCACATTTAACACATAAGCATATGGAAGGATGTCGTAAAAATAATTGGGATTTTCATCAACAAGAGCGTTGATACGGTCTTTTTCCGCTTTTTCGAGAAAGTTTTTAAAGCCAAGAACCTCACCGAGCCAGGTTGTACCGAGTTCGGTGCGGCTTGTGGAAATTTCGGATAAGACGCTTAACACCGCAATCGATAAGAAACAAAGGAATGTGACGCCATAACCGAGCTCTAAGACGGCATTGGCGATGCCAAAGAGGACGAGTATAATGATGACGCCAATGATGATTTGGATAATTCCTTTGACGGATTTTTTATTTTTGATTTGTTTAATGCCTTTCACTATCATTTTTAATGACGCGAAGGAGCCTACTCCTAAAATTGCAGTTGTGAATAAAGTATTCATGAGTTGAATCTGATGGGATTGTTTGAATTGCCCGGCCATAGAGAAAACAAATATTGAAACAAGTCCGATCAGGAACATGAGCAGTGTGCCCATCGTGGATTTGCCTGTATCGATTTTGTGATCATCCTGTTCAAAATAGGCTGTGACGCTGTCTTGAGCGGCCTGGACACTGAGGTAGAAATCATCTTTCAAATTTTTTGAGGTGATGTTTTCTTGTTTTGAAAATAAGCCGTTGAAGACATCTCGCACATAGGGTTCTTCGGTAGCAGCCAAGGCCTTTTTTTTATGAAAAGTAAAATCACGCTTACTTGTCTGTTCGATGGTTAGGTATCCTTTGTCAGCCAAATAGATGATGGTGGCGATGATATCATCGTTGAGGACTTCTCCCCTGTAAATATTACCGATGTAAGCCGGAGGGAAATTGTGAGGCGGATAGAAATTCACGACTTCTACGGGTTTTTTGCTGCGGCCGAAAATAAAATATAGCACAACGCCTAAAATGATGGCGAGAATAGAGGCGCCGATGGTAAAGGGGACACCTTCGTAGCCCGTAGTAAAACCTACCCAATAGCCTTTCGGAAGCAAAATGTTGGCAGTGATTCCCTGATTGGCTTCGAGGGATTTGGCGGTGTGCCCAGTAACCGTGTTTCCGCTCACATTGTAGTCAACGATAGAGCCATCAACAGCGCCGTATTTCCCGGCGTAAATGTTGACGTTTTTGGGATCAAAGGTTTTGGGCATGTTGATGGTAAAACTGGCCGAATCGATGGCCGTCGGCCACTGGAAGGGCATAATGTTGGCATAGAAGGTATCATAATCTTCGATGCCGTCACTACCGGGATCAAAGTCGTAAGAGATTTTATAGGTCTGGTCACCGTTAACGGTCGAATCGGCGCTGCCGATTTTGATGACAACATTGCCTTTTTCTGTGCTGACGTCGTAGTCATAGCCTTCCACTTTTACTTTGGTGACTGTGGCGGTATAGGGGATTTCAGTGGCTTTGCCGTTAATTTCCTGATAGGTTTTGCCGGTGATGGGAATGTAGCGGTAAATCCCGTGCCGTGGCTGCAAAAAATGGACATGAATGGTCTCTTCTACGTGACAAACTCGGTTTTCCTCCACGTTCCATTTGACGTCATATTGCGGTGTTGTGTAGTATTCGGCGAAAACAGCCGATGGAAAGAAAAGACAGGCGAGCGTCACCAGCATGCCGATGAAGAAAAATCTTTTTTTCATGAGAACTTCCTTTTTGATAAATGCTTAGTGATTGATAATCTGATGGCTAACAAATCCTTTTAGTTTCAGTCAAAAGATTTGATATGCCAGATTAAAAACAACAGTAGATTTCGCGGCTCATTTCAAAGGAGAGCGAAAACAGTGAGAAGATTGTCATTTTGCTTTGTGTTATTTTGTCGTGTTGTTCGCTTTATCGAAAGAAAGCCGGATTGAACCGGCTTTGATGATTGTGTTATGTTGTTAATTATCAAAACTGACCTTGACGTTTTGACGTTCTTCCGCGGAATCAACTTCAAAGTAAGGCTTGCGCGTGAAACCGGACATGCCTGCAATGACGCTGCCGGGGAACATTTCAACTTTATTGTTGTAGGCGCGCACGGTGCCGTTGTAATATTTGCGGGCATTGGCGATGTCTTCTTCAATGGATTTTAGCTGTTCTTGCAAATCGATAAAGTTTTGATTGGCTTTGAGATCGGGATAGGCTTCCGCGACGGCAAACAAAGTTTTTAACGTGCCGCTGAGTTGCGATTCATTTTTGAGTTTGGCTTCCATATCGTCGGATGAAGTGGACATGGCAGTGTTGCGGGCGGCGATGACCTTTTCCAGCGTGTCGGATTCGTGATGGGCATAGCCTTTGACTGTTTCCACCAAATTGGGGATGAGGTCATAGCGTTTCTTTAAATACACATCCATAGTGGAGTATGCTTCTTCCACTTGGTTGCGGGCACCGACCAAACCGTTTCGTACGCTGATAAACCAAATGGCGCAAATTACGAGAATGGCAATGATAACGAGTAAAACAATTAGTACCATTGTGTGTTCCTCCTTGAGATATTATTAAAACTATTACAATATAAAATAATTTTGCTTTTTATTATAGCATGATTTTGATATAAGCGCCACAAATATTGGATTATTACCCGGCGTTTTTTTGAC
>CACZTE010000004.1 GCA_902784045.1 uncultured Eubacterium sp.
CCCTTCCACCCGCTTCGCTCGATAAGTTCGCGTTGCTAAATTAAAATTTAGACGCTCACTTATATCAAAGGGGGCCTTTTTGTCGCGGTGCAGGAAGGATTTTGAAAAGCTATCGTAGAACATTGCCTTCCCTCGATGAGGGAAGGTGGGTTTTCACCGAAGGTGAAAAGTCGGAAGGGTTCTTTCGAGAACAATTTTCGGGGATAGGTTTTATGGGTCTTTGCGCCTAACGGCGCCCCCTACCAGAAGTCATGCTCAGTTTGTGTTTTGACCTTCCTTTTTTGGTCAGATTGTTCGCTGCGCTCACAATCATCCGTTCGGAACAGCGGTTCCTCACTCATGCGCCCCTCGTCACGCTCGGGGCTTACCCAGTGGGAAGAAGCCTTTTTGCTGTTCGCTGTGTTAGCTGTTTTCTTTTTGTCGGTGGAGTTTTGACCGCTCTTCCAGAAATGCCGTGATTTCCGTGATCAGGCGTTTTATTTTCATCTCAACATCCGATGTGTTGTCAATCACCCGCAAATGGGGATGACCCGTCCATGCCGCGATGAGTTCATCATCCAGCGCGGCGGCTTCCTCGGGCGTTTCCATTCTCGCGTCGTTGTTGTCTGTGGTGTAATATTCCCGGTTGCTTTTTGCCGATGTCACCATGTAAAATACAGCGTCATAGCGATTTCGAAGCGCCGCTTCATCGGTTTGGATGGCTTCGCATATCCGCGCGAAGTCGGCATCATCCAGATACGCTTTGCCGTCCAGCGCGCCGCGATCGCAGAGGATCACGATTTTGTCGGCGTTCATGGTTTTGGCCGCCTGTTCATGGCTTTTTTCTTTATTCAGCTGCAAACGCAGCACGCGTGTCTGAAATTCGATGAGGGATCCGCATGTCCGCGGCGTCACACCGCCTGTGATGAGTTCGGTGGCGGTTTCCGGCACAACGCGCACGGTGTAACCTTTGTCGGTCAGCGCTTGCCGCACGCGGCTCATGGCTGTGGTTTTCCCGGCGCAGGGTCCGCCGGTGATGACGATTTTGATTATTTTCTTTGTCATTTCTCCTCTTTTTCTTTTCATGACAGTTGGCGAATGCTTGATTCGGGGGGGGTGGCCGCGTGGTTAATCCATCGGGCTTATCGTTTATTTCGCCGGCGCCTGGCCGCCTTTGGGCACGACTTTGATTTCGATGGCTTCAATTCTGCGGTCTTGTCCGGTGGTGCCGGCGGTTTCGCCGCCAGTAACCCAATCGCCCCAGCCGAGCTCTTTCATGTGGACGCGGTAATAGATGTCATAGTCGGCGGCTTTATCGCCGGTGAGTTTGATTTCCGCGGCCTCGATTTGGCAGTCTTGGCCTTCGGTGCCGGCCATCACGCCGTTATCAACCCAGCCGCCCCAGCCGAGGTTTTTCATGTGGACGCGGTAGGTGACGCCCAGACCTTCGATAGCCTGGCCGTAATCGTTTTTGACGGCCACGCGAAGTGCTTCTAAGCGCAAGCCTTGCCCGGTGGTGCCGGCGAGCTCGCCGTCGTGTTTTTCGCCCTGGGACCAGCCGTAGTTTTGGCCGTGGACTTCATAGGCCGACAAGGTTCCGTAACCGATATTTTCCGGCGCTTTGCCGCCTTTGGGCACGATTCTGACTTCGATGGCCTCAATTCTGCGGTCTTGTCCGATGGTGCCGGCGGTGGCGCCGTCTGTGACCCAGTCGCCCCAGCCGAGCTCTTTCATATGGACGCGGTAGTAGATGTTATAGTTTGCCGCTCTGTCGCCGGTGAGTTTGATTTCCGCGGCTTCAATGCGACGGCTCTGGCCTTCGGTGCCGGCGGCGGCGCCGTCACTTGCCCAGTCGCCCCATCCGATATCTTTCATGTGGACACGGTAGGTAATGCCCAATCCGTCGATGGGTTTTCCGTCATCACCTTTGATGGCCAGACGCAGCGCTTCTAAGCGCAGAGATTGTCCGGTGGTGCCGGCGAGGTCGCCATCGCGTTTTTCTCCTTGCTCCCAACCGTAATCGCGGCCGTGGACTTCATAGGCAATCGACGGTGCGTAATGATCACCGGCGTTGTTGCTTCCCGAAACGGGATAGTCGGTGAAGACGCGATTGGTCATGTCATTATCGGTGAATCCCAAGGTATAGAAGTGATTGTCGTACACGGTTCCTGTAATTGAGGAAACCTTGGTATCGCTAACACGTTTGCCAATTGGTTCGAGCTGAATATTCTCACCTTCCGCGTTTGTGCTGATTGAACTCGTATTGAGCTTAAACGTATCGGCCACCACATGGCCGGCTTCATCGGTTTTCACAAATCCGCTGATAATGGCGCCGCCTGCCACGGGTTCGGCCGCGATGGGACTCATTTCCTGCTTTTCGGGGAAGCCTTCCCCAAAGACATCATCGGAAACCGTGCGCATCCTGTCCGCGAGATCAGCGTCGGGATTCACCACGGCAAGCTGAGGCACAAATAGATACGTATCTAAAATATTGACCGAGCCGCCAATGACGAACAGATTGCCGCCGTCATCGAAAAACATATTGGCAGTCGGCGTATTTCTAACATTCATATTTTGGGGGTTTTTGATCTGGCAGACATTGAATGTCAAATTTCGCGGATCGACAATACCCAAAGTCGGCAATTTTAAAAGTCCGATAATGTCGGCAGCGTAGTAGGCATAAACCCGATCGCCCGTATTGTGAAGCGAAAAGACGTTTGGACGAGCGGCCTCCGGCACATCGATATACTGCGTATCCCCGGTTTTGGGGTCGTAAACGGCGATGTTCTCCGTCATATTGGTATTGGTGCCCACCGATGCTTCGGCTTTCAAACACGGCACCAAAAGCTTGTGATTCCACGCACAGATTTTGCCGTCAACGAAGTCAAAGGGCAGCTTGGCCGAGAGCATTTCCCAGCCGCCGCCGTCTCCCGGCGTATACGACCAAAGCGACGACAGTCTTTGCGGTTCTTCCTGATGCATCATAAAATAGATTTTGCCGTCCAGACCGCAGGATGAGGTAACCAAGCTGTTGTTAAACAGCACGTCATCGGGCGTCGGCAGACGATCCATGAGGTCATCACTGTTTTGAAGGGTGAAATATTGTCTACCGCTGCCAACCGATGAAGCAACCTCGTAGATGTGTTCGCCTTTCATCAGGCTGTCATTATAAGCGAAGGTGATCGTTGTATCGCTCCAGCTTGACGGCTGAACCGTTTGCCCGTCAACCTTTAAAGTTCCACCTGTTTCGCCAAAGAAATAACCGGTCAGCGTGCAGGTGCCGTCATCGGTTTTGAGGCAGTCGCTAAGCACCGGAATCGTCTCGCCGGCGAGGGCTTTACGCGTGCTGACGATGCCGCCGGATACGCTTTTATCCGCCAAAGCGTCTTTGGCGTTGACCGAGCCTTTGATGCGCGCCGCGATTTTTTCGGCACTGTCGCTCGGATATTTCGCACAGAGAATGGCCGCTTCCCCGGCAACCACGGGTGTCGCCATGGATGTGCCGCTCTGCTGATCATAATCGGGCTTATCTTCGCTGAAATACATGCCGTTAACGGCCAATTCATAACCGGTGCCTTCCGCCGAGGGGTGGAAGAAAAGCGCGCTCTTATCCGTAAAATATTTGCCGTCGACCACAAAGTCGGTCCATTTATCGGCACTCACATTGCATGTCACAACGTTTTGGGATTGGTCATCCAGCCAAAAGAGGATTCCGTCGACCGGTGTGCGTACACTCATCAAAAGGCTGCCTGATTTGGTCCGCGGCGCACCCGTGACGTGAATCGCGGCGTTTTTCCCATTTCCGCTTTTGATGACCATGGCACCGGAACCATTCCAACCTTTTTCCGCTTCGACACCCACAGCGGTATCCTCCGCCTTGGCGGAATAGGTCACGCCGCCATGTCCGCTATCAAAAACGAATGACGCGTCAGTGGAAGCACCGGTGTACAATCGGCTCTTTTCGGGATTAAACGTGTCTTCGGTGCCTTCAGCCGGTTGGCTTACAGCGTATCTCTGCGGACCGCCGTTGTCAAGAACCGTTGAAAAGATGTCCTCACCGGGGGCGAAAACATTGGTCGTCCGCCTGCCGAAATCAGAAAAGCCCGTGGCGTCTCCGGCCATGTTTGACGCGCCGACCAAGACCATTTCCGGAGCTGTCTTGAAAGTACCGTAATCCAAAGAACCCAAATCGACATCCTGTGATATATTGCCCGCGGCTTTAATCGACACAATGCCGTAATTCGCGGCTTCTTTCACCACGTCGGAGTACGCGAGGGACAGATCCTTTCCGCCGTAGGAATTGCTGGTCACCTTGACGTTGACACCGGCATTCTTGGCGGCAATGACATACCGATAGCCCATGATGATATTGGATAACGAAAAGACTTTGGATCCCAGTTTAATCCCCATGATTTTAACACCGTTGGCCACTCCGCTAATGCCTTTTCCGTTCCAGGCGGCACCGATATTTCCGGCGCAGTGGGTGCCGTGTCCAAATGTATCCATCGGCTCCGAACCGTTTTTTTCTTCGGTGTTAAAGCCGTATTTTCCGCCGCCCATAGCAGTGAGCTCCGGATAATCGAGGCCTTTGTCCCACATCACGGGAGCCAGGTCTTCATGGGTATAATTGACGCCGGTATCGAGAACCGCGACGACGATATCTTTCGCGTTGACATTGTCGGGATTGTTCCAATCCGGCACGTCGATGCTGTTTTCCCCGGTGCTGGCGTATTGCAAAAAGGTAAAATCACCGGTATAAACACTGTCGGAAGCATCAACCTGCGATTGCGCCTGCGGCACGTTGACCGAGGCGGCCGCGGAAGCTGTGTTGTCCGAAACCTGTTCGACCGTGTAAATATAGTTGGGCTCAGCGTAAAGCACGCCGGGCTTGCCCTTCAGCTGTTTGACCAGCTCCTCCGTTGAAAGCGAACCGGAACGCACCAGCCGCAGTTCGGTGATGTTGTCTTCACCTGCGGTTTGAACGTCATCGGTCTTGCCCGAAAGGGTCATCAGGCTTTCCGACGCGCCCAGCAGCTCATCGCCCGCCATGGACTGTACGGCTGAGCGCGTGATACAGACGATGGCTTCGCCCGGTTGATATTTGGGCTGTTCCGGAGCGCCGCCGGTCTCTTGGGCCAAAACGCTCACAGGGATGGACATCAGCAATAACAATGCCGATATCACGCAACATAGTCGTTTGATGTTCATAACATTTCTCCTGTTCTCC
>CACZTE010000005.1 GCA_902784045.1 uncultured Eubacterium sp.
ACGCAGGGCGGCCCTCTCATGCATATCATCGCCGCAAAAGCTGTCGCCCTCAAAGAAGCTATGTCAGATGACTTTAAAGCGTATCAAAAGCAAATCGTGGCCAATGCCGCTGTCCTTGCGGACGCCTTCATGTCCAAAGGATTCCGCATTGTCTCCGGCGGTACGGATAATCATCTGATGTTAGTCGATGTTTCCGCTGTGGGAATGACCGGCAAGGAAGCGGACGAAACCTTGGGACAGGTTAACATCACCGCCAACAAAAACGCCATACCCTTTGACAAACAGAAGCCCAGTATTGCAAGCGGCGTGCGCGTCGGCACACCTGCCATTACAACACGCGGTCTCGTGGAAGAAGATATGCCTGTCATCGCCGACGCTTTTGAAAAAGCCCTCATTCAACACGATCTTGACGCTGCCCGGGTGCTTGTAAAAAGCTTGACAGATAAATATCCGCTTTATCCGGATATGATAAAATAATCTCATTCATGTAAATGAACTTTCACATAAAAAACAGTATTTTCAGAAGTTGAAACAAGAAATAACGCAAATTTCTGCCCGGATACAGAATTTGCGTTATTTTGCGTTTCAATAAAATAATTCACTCGGTTGATAATACTGGTTGTGAATCTATCTTTTTATGGATTATGTTATGGATTATGCTCGTCATTATTTATCAAACATGTTATGATAGAGTAAAATAACACAAATCTAAGGAGCGTCTATGTCTATGAATAAACAATCATCCGGAATCCGCCGCAGCTCTCAAAATACGCTTGACGCCCTCATTGGACGGAAGATGGAAGACGGAGCAATTCTTGACGAAACCGTTCTGAGTTTACTAGCAGAACTGACACGCGCTGAGAATCGGGAAGTACTCATTGTTATCTCAGATAACGGAATGATTGAAAATACTTTTATCGGCAATGTGAACACCGTATCCTTTAATATCTCTGAGAGAAGATCCTCTCTTTCCCGAAAGATTGTTATCCACACCCATCCCGGCGGTTCGCCTTTTTTATCCGATGAAGATCTCTCCTCAGCAAAAGACAAACGACTATCTGCTATGATTGCCATCGCTGTTGATGAAACCGGCAACTTGCCAACGCTTTTTGGCATTGCACTTCCTAAAATGACAGATGAAAAGCTCATCTACACATCAAGGATTATCTCCGGTCTGAGCAACCTTAACGCGGTAAACATAAAAGCAAACGCAGTTGAAGTAGACAAAGCCTATCGGAAATCTCATGCGCTTTATGACGAACCCGATAGTCATAATGAACGCGCGGTGCTTGTAGGCGTAGACACCAACAAAACCGGTGGCCTTGATATCAAAAAATCGATGGATGAACTTAAATCCCTCGCCGAAGCAGCTGACGGAAAAGTTTCAGATATGTTTATTCAAAGCCGCCCGAAAATTGATCCTGCATTCTATGTGGGAAAAGGCAAGCTTGCCGAAATATCCCGCGCCGCGCAAAATAAAAACGCGAGTCTTTTGATCGCAAACGACGAGCTCACAGCATCTCAAATTGCCAACATCGAAAGATTAACCGGATTAAAAGCGATAGACCGGACAACCGTTATTTTAGATATTTTTGCCAGGCATGCCGCCAGCAGAATCGGAAAACTTCAAGTGGAGCTAGCGCAGCAGCACTACCGCTTAAGCCGGTTAAAAGGCCTCGGTCAGGTTTTGTCTCGTACCGGCGGTGGAATCGGCACCCGCGGACCCGGCGAAAAAAAGCTGGAGACCGACAGACGCCATATCAGAAAACAAATTGACGAACTTAATAAGCAACTCTCCCGCGCGGAAAAAACCCATGCAGAAGGCGCGAAACGACGCAAAAAATCGCAAATTCCCCGGGTTAGCCTCATCGGTTATACCAATGCGGGTAAAAGCACCTTATTTAACACTTTAACGTCTGCCGATGCCGTCATTGCCGATGATCTCTTTGTAACCTTAGACACCACAACACGCCAGGTCAAAACAGACCGCAATTCCTTTGTTCTGTCTGACACAGTCGGCTTTATCGAAAAACTGCCTCATGATCTGGTCGCGGCTTTTAAAACCACACTTTCTGAAGCTCTCGACGCCGATTTATTGCTGCATGTGATCGATGCTTCCCAAAAGGATAATGACAAATACATCGCGATTACCGAGCACGTGCTTTCGGAAATCGGTGCCATTCACATTCCTCGTATTTTGGTTTTAAACAAAACAGATTTATTAGATAAGTCGCTCCTGACGCGTCTTCAACAAAAGGCCCAACATAACGATATCCCGACTGTCCTTATTGCCGCGAATAACGGATACGGCATAGATACGCTGCTTTCATGTATTGATACTGCCCTGCATCAAAATAATGAGATTGTGTCATTCTTTTTTCCCTACAGTGAGAGCAAACTTTTAGCCGAACTCAAAAATCATTCTGTTATTTTGGAAGAAGCTTATGAAGATAATGGAATACGGTTAACCGCAAGAACTGATCTGCATTTCCCAAAATACCGCTACAACAATTGGATAGTCTGATTTTTAACGGATTTGACGAGCGTATCATCGCGCTAAGCCAAAAAAAGATAAAAAAAGGATCTTTTGACATTTAGCGTCACAGATCCTTTTTTGTTCACAATATTTGTTTAACCAGATGTTTTATTGACCGTTTAAAAGTAATCGTCGCGTCCGATTGCTTTTTTGACGATTTTAACACGATTCTTATACTCGGGTTTCCAATAATTTGGATCTCCATCCTCATCAACCCCGTCAAGATTTAACATTTCATCATCACTCATTTCTGTGTTGATATGGACAAAATCCGCCAGAATCATCTGGATAGCGTAGCGTCCATCATCACTCTTCGTAATATATTTGACAAAAATGTTATAGCAGGCGTTGTTGATTTCAAAAATTTCATTTTCCCATTTTCCGTTTTCGATACATCTTTTAATTGCGGCAATTACTTTGTCATAGTTTTCAGAGTTCTCGCCTTCCATCGGTTGAAAAACGCCATCGATATTGGAAATGTCCAATTTCTCGGCAAACTCATCAAAAATTTTGTGCGAGATGATCAGTTTCAATTGTTTTTTACTATACTCGGCAATGGCCATTCCGAAGACATCACGTTGTTCTCTGTACTCACTTTGAACATTCCAAATCGGCTTCATCACATCAATTTTACCGATGGCGTCGTAGTATTCTCCCTCGGAAAGGGTCTCGAGCAAGTTTTTCTCAGACTGAAGGCGCTTCAAAATTTCGTTGAACGGCGACGGTTTACTAAAATAATATCCTTGAGCAAAAACATAACCGCTCTTCTTTAACAATTGCAGTTGAGAAGCAGTTTCAACTCCCTCAGCAAGAGGAGAAACCTTAAACTCTTTGAGAAGACTGACCAAATTCTCAATCGCGGTAAAATAATCCTCACCGTTTTCTATATCCGAAATATAACAGCCGCCGATTTTGACCACATCAAAGTATTGCTCGTTCAGTAAACTGATTGTATCGTGTGAGCCGTCAAAGTTTTCCAGCCACACGGAAAATCCTTCGCTGCGTAAATCCTTCAA
>CACZTE010000006.1 GCA_902784045.1 uncultured Eubacterium sp.
CGGGGAAGAGCTGGGCGCTTTTTTGGAAGAGCATCCGACGGAGGCCAAACGCATTGTCGAAAAAAATCTTCAAGCTTCCCGCGCGCGGCTGGCGGCCAAAAAAGCCAGGGAAATGACAAGGCGCAAAACCGCGCTTTCTTCCACTTCTCTTCCCGGAAAACTGGCTGATTGCCGTGAAAAAGACCCGGCTCTCTCCGAAATCTTTATCGTCGAAGGGGACTCCGCCGGCGGTTCGGCCAAAACCGGCCGAGATTCACGTATTCAGGCCATTTTACCGTTGCGCGGAAAAGTTCTCAATGTAGAAAAATCCCGTTTGGATCGTATTTTGACGGCGGATACCCTTAAATCGATGATTACGGCTTTCGGCACTGGAATCGGCGATGATTTTGATGTAGAACGCGCCCGTTATCACAAAATTGTCATTATGACCGATGCCGATGTGGACGGCGCCCATATCCGCACCCTTTTGCTGACGTTCTTTTACCGCTATATGCGCGGGCTTATCGAAAGAGGTTATGTGTATATCGCCCAGCCGCCACTGTATAAAATCAGCCGCGGCAAGCACGTGGAATACGCCTACACCGACGCTGAACTTGCCAAACGTACCAAAGATCTTGATAGCAGTAAATATACGCTTCAACGATACAAAGGGCTTGGTGAAATGGACGCCGAACAATTGTGGGAAACAACAATGAATCCTGAAACCCGCAACATGCTTCGCGTCAATGTGGAAGACGCTTCCTACGCCGATGAAATTTTCAACGTGCTCATGGGAGACAAAGTTCAGCCGAGAAAAGAATTTATCGAACGCAACGCCCAAAAAGTTAAGAATCTGGATATATAAGGTTTTGAGAAAGAAAGCAATCTTGGCTTAGAGTCAAAATTAAAACTTTTTAACAGAATTTATAAAGAAAGGTTATTATGGATAAAGACGAAAATATGAGCATACTGGACAATCGGGTGCGCGATGTCAACATAGAAGACGAGATGAAAAACTGCTACATCGACTACGCGATGAGCGTTATCATCGGCCGCGCTTTACCGGATGTCAGAGATGGGCTAAAACCTGTGCATCGGCGCATCCTTTACGCGATGAGCCAGACGGGCATGACCCCGGATAAACCTTTTAGAAAATCAGCGAGAATCGTTGGGGAAGTGCTTGGGAAATATCATCCCCACGGCGACAGTGCCGTTTATGATGCCATGGTCCGCATGGCTCAGGATTTTTCCACTCGTTATATGACTGTCCAGGGTCAGGGAAACTTTGGTTCCATTGACGGTGACGGCGCGGCGGCCATGCGTTATACTGAAGCGCGCCTCTCAAAAATCGCGATGGAAATGCTGCGGGATATCAATAAAGATACCGTTGATTTCACGCCCAACTTTGACGAGAGCGAAAAAGAACCGATGGTTCTGCCTTCCCGTTTTCCTCATTTGCTGGTCAATGGCTCTCAGGGGATTGCCGTCGGGATGGCTACCAATATTCCGCCTCACAATTTGGGAGAAGTCATTGACGGGGTCACTGCCTATATCGATAATCCCGATATTGAGCTCTCCGAACTGATGACCAAAATCAAAGGACCGGATTTTCCCACAGGAGGTGTCATTCTCGGCAAAGCCGGCATCCGCGAAGCATATGCCACAGGCCGCGGCCGCATTAAAATCCGTTCCAAAGTAGAAATTGTTGAACGCAAACGCGGCAAAACGCAGATTGTCATCTCGGAATTGCCCTATATGGTCAACAAAGCCAAGCTCATTGAAAAAATAGCGGATTTGGTTAAAGAAAAACGCGTTGAAGGCATTACCGATATTCGTGACGAAACCGACCTTAAAAAAGGAATTCACATCGTCATTGATCTCAAACGTGACGCTAACGCGAACATTATCTTAAACCAACTTTACAAATATACCCAGCTTCAGGATACCTTCGGCATCATCATGATAGCTCTTGTCAACGGACAGCCTAAGGTGCTTTCCCTAAAGCAGGTTCTCGGGCATTATGTTTCCTATCAGGAAGAAATCATCACCCGAAGAACCAAGTTTGAGCTAAAGAAAGCGGAAGCCCGCGCTCACATTTTAGAAGGGCTGCGGATTGCCCTTGATCATATTGATGAAGTGATCAGCATTATCCGTTCATCCGCCGATGGAAAAATCGCGAAGACTCGCTTGATTGAGCGTTTCGCCTTTACCGAAATTCAGGCGCAGGCTATTCTCGATATGCGTCTCCAACGCCTCACCGGGCTCGAACGTGAAAAAATCGAAGAAGAATACGCCGAGCTTATGGCCAAAATCAAAGAATACAAGGCGATTTTGGCCGATGAACGTCTCGTTCTCGGCATCATCAAAGATGAATTAAACGAGATTAAAAACAAATACGGTGATTCCCGCCGAACCTCTTTTGATATTGATACCGATACCCTGGATGTGGAGGATCTCATCGAAGAAGAAGAAGTGGTTATCACCATGACCCACGTGGGTTATATCAAACGTATTTCCGCTGACACATACCGTTCACAAAACCGCGGCGGCAAGGGCGTCTCGGCCCTTTCTACAAGAGAAAATGACTTTGTTGAACATCTCTTTATTACATCGACCCATGATTATCTGATGTTCTTCACCAACAAGGGCAAGTTCTATCGCCTCAAAGCTTATGAAATTCCCGAAGCGGGACGCACTGCCCGGGGAACGGCAATCGTCAATATCTTGCAATTAGATCCCGATGAATCGATTACCACCATGCTGCAGGTCCAATCCTTTGATAACAATAAATATTTGCTCATGGCCACCAAACGGGGGATTATTAAAAAATCCGCGTTATCGGATTATGAAACCTCTCGGAAAAACGGTGTGATCGGTATTAATCTTAAAGAAGATGACGAACTCATTCGCGTGCGTATTATTGATGGCAGCGAGGATATTGTGATTGGCACCCATTTGGGATATGCCATTCGATTTAAATCTTCTGATGTTCGAGCGATGGGCCGTACATCAATGGGTGTGCGAGGCATCGGACTTCGAGCTGATGATGAAGCTGTTGGCATGGATGTACTCACCGGTGGAGATTATATTCTTTGCGTGGCGGAAAAGGGATACGGCAAACTCACAAAAGATAGCGAATATCGCATTCAAGGTCGAGGTGGAAAGGGTATTCAGACTTATCGCTGCACACCAAAAACAGGCTACCTTGTCGGATTTTGCGTTTTGGAAGACGGCGGCGAGCTGATGATGATTAACAACGAAGGCGTTGTCATTAAGCTTCGCGGCGATGATATTTCCAAAGTCGGCCGCAGTACCCAAGGCGTGCGTCTGATGCGTCTCAAAGGTGATGAGCGTATTGTCACTATTTGTAAAGTCAATCAGGATAAAGACTTGAATGATAATGCTGAGGAGGAAGATAACCAAATATCTATGTTAAATCAATCGGAAGACCCCTCCAAATCATAACATCGTGTAAAAGACTGGTTTACGTGATTTAAAAGATATCAATCTTAAGCAAAGCGTATAGCAAAAACAATTAATAAAAATCATATTTTCAATCAATCAAAAAGCGGCGTTTTTTCACCGCTTTTGATTGGTTTTTTTGTTGTTTTAAAATTTGGTTAGCAGTCATTTAGAAAATGCTGTTATAAAACAATCATTTTTCTTCACAAATGTCAGCTATGATGGCGCGAAATTGGTTGATGTTGTTTTGAATGTCACCGTGATAGAGACAGGATCCCGATACGATGGTGTCCGCACCGGCGGCAAGTACATCGGACAAAGTGTTAAAATTGACGCCGCCGTCCACTTCTAAACGAATTTGTCGTTTACCGATCATTGATTTTAAGGCTTTAAGACGATCTGAGCTTTTGGTAAGGTATTTTTGTCCGCCGAAGCCGGGATATACGCTCATTACGAGAACCATATCAATATCGTCAAGATAGGGTTCGACAGCCGTTACAGGTGTATCAGGTGAGATGACAATACCGGCTTTGATACCATGGGATTTGATTTTGTTTAGACACGCGTCAGTGTCGTCTTCGCATTCCACATGTACGGTGATGAGATCGGCGCCTCCTTCTACGAAAGCGTCAATATAGGACAAAGGATGACTGATCATCAAATGAACATCAAAGGGAATAGAGACAGATGCGCGCAAATCTTTCATTTGATTGGGGCCGATGGTGATATTGGGTACAAAATGACCGTCCATGATATCGACATGAATCCAATCGACGCCGGCGGCCTCAGCGGCTTTTAAGTCGCGGTCTAAATGGGCAAAATCTGCGCTGAGCATAGAAATTGAAATAATGGGTTTCATGGCTGTATGACTCCTTTTTACAAAACAAGGATGAGGATATAATCTATTGTAGTTTATATCAAGAAAAAACAAAAGTATTTTTCAGATTTATCACATTATTTCCAAATATTTTGATAAAGCTAAGGTACTTAAAAGAATCTTAAGCACTTGATTTGTGTGTCCTTTGCGTGTCCATTCGCCTGATATGATAATGTCATCAACAACAACCCCATAATACCTCCTCAGTAATAAGATAAACTTGTTTTATCTTATTCACTACTCTTAATCTTATTCTTTCTTTAAAACAAAGATCGTCAATCGGTCTTTGTTTTATTTTTGATCAATTATGATTAAAAGTAACATCCAGACAATGCTTTTAATCACGGTTGTTATTCATTCATCAAGTCGTAAAAAAACCTCTTGTGCCGAAATCGACACAGGAGATTATCGTTTTGTTATGAATATATTAAAGATAAGATAAAATGCAAGTCCCATCGCGAATACAAAACCGATGAGTCCCAAAGCGGGAATATCTAAAATCTCCGGTTTCATGTTGGTAGTGGCTATAAAACTGGATCCGATGAGCAAACCGACAATAATAAGCGCTGTAACGATACGAGAGACCAAAAGGTCAATTTTTCTCATGAGGTTATTATAATCGGAAAGTTTAATATTGATATTGGTATCGCCGTGAAGTACAGTTCTGATGAGGGAGATGACATAGCTAGGTATTTCCAAAGTTGCTTGAGCGCCGGTGTAGAGATTCCGTCCGAAATCGAACAAGGTTGCCTTGAGATCGAGGTTTTTTAACTCGTTGCGATAGAGATGTTTCATGAGAATTGAAACGAGATTGGCATGGGGATTAAGCAGTGCTATGACGGATTCGATGGTGATGCAACTTCGCATAAACATCGAGATACCCTTCGGTACCGAAATGTGATGATCCGATGCGAGTCCGAGTAAATCCGTCAGAAAAGTGCCAAGCTCAATGCTCTCAAGATCTATGTTACCGTAGCGGCTCAAAAAATTATCTACATCAGCGTACATTCGAATATGGTCGATGGGTTCAGAGTAATCACCGATTTCCAACAAAGCGTTTTTGAGCGTTTGGGCATTTTGCGTTGCAACGGCGGAAATCATATTTTTCAGCGCGTTGGAATCCTTTCGGGACAGCGTGCCCATCATTCCGGTATCAATCCAAACGATGACGCCGTCACGGATGATAATGTTGCCTGGATGGGGATCAGCATGGAAAAACGCGTCGTCAATGACCTGTTTGATGTAGTTTTCCGCCATGTTGTCAGCCAAAGTATTTAAATTGACTTTTGCCGCGCGGAGAGCATCTAAATCGCCAACGGAAATACCGTTGACATATTCCATCACGAGCATTTTTGATGTGCTGTATTGATGATACATTTTGGGACAGGCCACATAACTGATATCTTCGTTGTAGTCGGCAAATTGATCGGCGTGACGCGCCTCGATGAGAAAATCCATTTCCTGACGGGCGGCAAACCACATTTCGTCCAACAGCATGTTGAGATCCAGCGCATCGCTGATAATGCCCGTAATTTTAATGAGTGAAATAGCGCGATGCAAAAGGCCGATATCCATTGCCATGACTTCATAAATGCCCGGACGCTGAACTTTGACAACTACTTCATCGCCGTTTTTTAAGATGGCGTGATGCACTTGCGCAATAGAAGCAGAGCCTAAAGGTTTTTTGTCAAATTTTGAAAACAGTGACCACATGCTGTCGCCGTATTCCGTTTCAATTTGTTTTTTGACGATTGCGAAGGACATCGGTTTGACATCGGAGCGCAGTTTTTCAAGCTCCTTGCAATAAGCTTCGGGCAGAAGATCTGAACGCATGGAGATAATTTGGCCGAACTTAACAAAGGTCGGACCTAAATCTTCGATAATCAGACGAAGTTTTTCCGGCGTCAGACCTTTGGTGATTTCGTGCCGATTCAAAATAGACATAATCTCCCCAAGACGTTTGCGGCGATAACCTCTTGGTAGTTTTTCCTCTTTGTTATCGATATTGTCTTGAGGAGAATCAGC
>CACZTE010000007.1 GCA_902784045.1 uncultured Eubacterium sp.
TGAAAACGCGGTTCCCTATGACAATCATTTTTACGTCATCGGCTCCACCGACAACGAATCCAGAAACGTCATCTTTGCCGACGGCGCCTTTGAGACCATCGCCAGTCCCGGCGATTCATCCATTCCCGTGGTGAAAATCCGCGTGCACGGTAAAAATTACGGATGGTCCCAAGGCTGGATGGAAGACACGCAAACCCTCGGAACCACCGGACAAGCCCTCCGCCTAGAAGCCGTTGAAACGATGATTCAAACCGATGGCTCGCAGACGCCGGGGTTGTATATTGATTATCGTGTGCACATGAAAAACTTCGGTTGGGGATGTTATGTTCATGACGGCGCGACAGCCGGAACCACCGGCCAGTCCCGCCGAATCGAAGCGATCCAGATGAGATTATTCGGCGAAAAAGCCGATAAGTATGACATTTATTACCGAGTTCACATGAAAGATATCGGCTGGGGCAAATGGGCGAAAAACGATGAAGTGGCCGGAACGACCGGACAAGCCAGACGCTTTGAGGCCATTGAAGTGCAGCTCATTCCCAAAGGATGCGCGACACCTGATGATGAAGAGCAATAATCACTGATGAATATTGAATAGAATGCGTCAGCGTGTTTTGTTTTTAACGCAAAAAAAGGCTTTGCCGGTCTATATAATCCGGCAAAGTCTTTCGTTCTGTTTGACCTCTGATGCCATAACAGCGTCATCACGTTAATAATCTTTAATCAGAAGAATTTGTCCGCGGTCGACCGTCACCGTGGCGGTTTTGCCGGCCATCACTTCATTGCTGACGCCGTATTGATAATCGCAGGGAATCTCAGCGTGATCGAGTTCATACTTGGCGTTTCGGATGGTGATGCCTTCGGGCGAACCGTCGATATTCATCAGTGAAAAATAAGCGAAGCTGTCCTCAATTTCCGCGGGACGCCGTGAGACAACCGACATTTCACTGTAATCATCGATAATCATCGCCTTTTTACCCAGAGAATCGAGTTTTAATAAAATCGACACATTCCCAAGGGTATGATCAAGCCTGCCGCCGATGACGCCGATCAATAAAAAATGATCAAAATCACGCCGAAGCGCCTCCTTGACGGCGTAAACCGTGTCGGTATCGTCTTTGACGGTGGGTAGGGTAATGGTTTCGACAGGGAGTTTGGGATCATCATAAGAATCAAAATCCCCGACGATGAGATTCGGTTCTTTCCCAAGTTTACGCCTATGCCTCAGACCGCTGTCGCAGTAAATCACGAAATCATTATTCGTCATTTTGTTTTTTATGCGCCGATAATGATTGATATCGGCGCCGCCGACGATAACACATCGTTTCATAATCACTCCTTATAAATTAGAAAAACGCACCGATTAAAGTGCGCTTTCATCATCATTGAGACACGAGATGATTTTGGGGTTGATCAAACGAGAAAGATTAAGCATTGAGGGCATTGAGTTTCTGGGCAAGTTTCGATTTTTTGCGGTTGGCGGCATTCTTGTGAATGACGTTTTTCGCGGCGGCCTGATCATAGCGCTTGCAAGCGTAGTTGAAAGCGGCTTCGGCGGTTTTTGCGTCACCGGATTCAACAGCCGCGTTGAATTTTTTGACCGAAGTCTTCAAATTGGTGCGGACTGCCTTATTACGTAAACGTGCCTTTTCGTTGGTACCTGCTCTTTTGATCGCAGATTTAATGTTTGCCATTGCTTACCTCCTCAAATGTTGATAACAGAAAAAGTATAACACAGCTGCTCATCATAAACAAGAATTTTTGAAAATTTTACATAAAAATTTATGTGCATGGCAAATGGGTGTCAACAGACCGGCCGAAAGTATTGCCCGTCACTCACAGTGTTTAAGGCGCGACGCGTTCTTGACTTTTATGTTTCATCATATTAGAATTGAAAATCAGTCGCCGCACTCTCGTGACTTTAGTCATGAGTTAGGCGGGATAGTGTAAAATAATTGTGGAGTTTTAAGAGATAGAAAAGACCAGCCCGACGTGTTAGAATAAATTTGAGAACAAGAAAACTAATACGGAGGACTGGTCTTATGGAAGAAATTATAGCACGACTCAGCGCGGAAATGGTAAAAAATATTTGTGAAAAAGCATTTTGTTGTGAATGGCAAGGGTTGGCAGAATTGACCGGACAAGTGAAAGAAATCTGCATGACAACAGGGCGAAAGGTTGTGGAAGAATGTATTCGCTCCATTAATCAGGCATTGCGGGAGGATAAAGCCAAACGAAAAGAATTGGGGCTGGTTTTACATGAGAAAGACCGTTCCCGAAAAATGCTGACAGAGATGGGACAAATCGATATCAGCCGGGATTACTATCGGGAGAAGAAGAGTGGGAAATATGTCTATCCGCTGGATGAATTACTTGACGTGAAACGGTATGAACGGATCGACAGTAACGTGAGAGCCTCGATGGTATGGGAAGCCTGTGAGCAATCGTATCAGAGAAGCGCAGAGCATGTCACGGAAGGAGCGGTAAGCCGACAGACTGTCCGAAACGCAATTCTCAGCTGTGAGGCGGAGATAGAGATACCGAAGCCCGAGAAGAAAAGAACTGTAAAAGAATTGCATATCCACGCGGATGAAGATCATGTGCATATGCAGAAAGCGCATAAGGAGAAGGGAAAGAAAAATAAAATCGTTCCGCTTGTAACAGTGACAGAAGGAAGCCGAGCGGTGAGCGCGTCAAGAAACGAGACAATTAATCCGGTCCATTTCGTGGACAAAGACTTTGACGCAAAACAACTTTGGACATCAGTAAACGGATATCTGTTGGAAGCATACGAAATAGAAGACTTGGAAAGAGTCTATATTCACGGGGATGGAGGTAGATGGATCCAGAACGGGCTGAGTGAAATTCGGAATGTTGTGATGGTTATGGATAAATACCATTCAGAGAAAGCAATACGCAAAATCGATGCATTATTTCCCAAAAGAAGGGCAGGCTATCGTCTACGGAAAACGCTCCGGCGAAATGATTATGAAGGGGCTTTAAAAATCATAGAATCACTGAAAAGCAAAGCTGAAGACGAAAAAACAAAGGAATCGTTGAGTGAGTTTTTCATATATCTGAAGAACAACTGGAATGCATTGGTCAGCCGTTATAAAGGAGAGCTACCCGGAAGCTGTACGGAAGGCCAGGTAAGTCACGTGCTTTCAGAAAGATTCAGCCGCAATCCGATGGGATGGAGTGAAGAAGCGCTGGGCAAGCTCAGCAAGGCAAGAATCTATAAGCTAAACGGAGGCGAGCGATTAGAAGTAATAAAGCATCATACCAACGAATCAACATACGCAGCGTATTACAAAGAATATCTGGATGAATATCTGAACGAAAAACTGGATTGGAGAATATTTGAAAAATCGCTGCCGGTTTTCGATACGAACAGCGGAACGCAGCGCTTGATTAAGATGATTGGACAAGCAGTATAAAAAACGCCGGACTTGCCAATAAAAAAGTCCACAGCATATGGAGTGTGTAGAAAAATGGATAAAAAATAACAATTAATTCGTATAAGATAATTCAGGTAAAAGCACAAAAAAACAGTAGATAATTGGCATGATAAAAGCACTATATTGAAATTGTAAAAGCACTGTATTTCAATCATAAAAGCACTATATCATTCTTAAATATGAGAGGTATAATATAGTGCTTTTATAACCACAAAAAACGGCGTTTTAAAGGGAAAAACGAGTATCCCATACCGCTAGGTATTTTGGAAGAGTGCGGAAGCATGCTTCCAAAATACTAGAAGTTAAAGATGTGAAAAAGCAAAGATTATTTATTATAAGTGGATGAGATTACGGGATGGGTATAGGTATAGATAAGATTAGAGGCTTATGTTAATGTCAATGATATACACATTTATTATCAAATGAGGATGTACAGTTTTTATGAAGATAATTCTTTCGTAACGGCATATATGTACCGGATGGAAGGACATTCGGATTTTCTTCATTGTGGTTTTTGTTATTCTGATAATTGATCGGGCAACTGAATGAAAAATCAGATTGGGAATTATTGAAAATCATTGCTGGTTTTCAAAATGAGCAGTGTAACACAGCGCCTGATCAATAAAATGATTGAACAAGCAGGAAAAAACA
>CACZTE010000008.1 GCA_902784045.1 uncultured Eubacterium sp.
GTCATTATGTTTTCTATCCGTAAAATCAGTGATGACACGAAGTTTCGCAAGGATATGTTTAAGAGCAAAAGAAAGCGCGTTGAAGAAATATGGGAAGGTGAACAGATTATGGGCGTGACGGATATTGTTAAGTTCGCTCCAAGTGCCTGTAATTCCCAGCCGTGGCTTGTCAAGAACAATGGGGAGCTTTCGGTTTACAGATACAAAAAGCCCGGCAAAAGAGGAATAATGCCTTCGAATAAGGTTTCATTTTACAATCGAATCGATATAGGAATTTTCATTTGCTTTATGGATATTTGCCTTGCGCATAACGGAATCGCTTTTGAGAAAGAACTGTATTCTGATGATGGCGAAGATAAAGAATTCGTGTTGAACGCAAAGTATAGGTTTGATTGAAAAAGTCACGTTTTCGCCGAAGGCAACACCGAAATGACTGAATAGAACAGGCCAAAGGGCCGGGAGAGAAAGATGACATCCAATTTTAATCTTCAGGAATACCTATCCAAAGGGGTAGAGCGTTTGATGGCAGACGTGCTCAAAACGACGTTTAAACATCCCAGAGAGAGCGCTTTTATGGTGAAATTCGCCGCCGCGACGGCAGCCGCGAGCAAAAAGCGCAGGGAAGCCGAGGCGCGCGGGCAGCACATTCCCTCATTTTTGATTGCCAGCGTCACCAGCCGGTGCAATCTTCACTGCGCGGGCTGTTATTCCCGCTGCAATGACGCCACCGTTGACGCGTTGCCCGTCCGGCAACTGTCTGATGAAGATTGGCTGCGCCTTTTCAGTGAGGCCGACGCCCTTGGCATCAGTTTTATTCTGCTGGCCGGCGGCGAGCCCATGCTGCGCCGGGACATTATGGAGGCGGCAGGCAAGTGCCCCAATATCCTTTTCCCGATTTTTACCAACGGAACCTTTATGGATGAACGCTATTTTGACCTTTTTGACAAATGCCGCAATTTGGTGCCAATCATGAGCATCGAGGGCGGAAAAGCGGCCACCGACGTGAGACGCGGCCGGGGCATCTATGACAGATTGATTCGCAATATGGACGAACTGTGTCGGCGAGGATTGATTTTCGGCGCTTCCATCACCGTGACGACCCAAAATATCAGGGAGGTGACGTCCGACGCGTTTTTGAAAAACCTGTCTGACCGGGGGTGTCAAGCGGTGATTTATGTGGAATATGTTCCCGTGACGGAGGCGAGCGGGGATTTGGCGCCGGGCGATGAAGAGCGGGCATATCTGCGGGAAGAGCTGAAGCGCCGCAGAGCGAATCATCCGGAGATGGTGTACATCTCGTTTCCCGGTGATGAAAAGCGCTCCGGCGGTTGCGTCGCGGCCGGGCGCGGCTTTTTCCACATCAATTCCCACGGCGGCGCGGAGCCTTGTCCCTTCTCGCCCTATTCCGACGTGAACGTCCGTGAGACGGGCCTTGAAGGCGCGTTAAACTCTCCGCTGTTTTCGGCACTGCGCGAAGGCGGCATACTGGAGAATGATCACACGGGCGGCTGTGTGCTGTATGAGCAGCGGGACGCGGTGGAAAAGCTTTTGACTGTTCAATGAGCGGGATCATTCGCAATTGATTTCAGTTGACATCCGGAAACAGGATAGGATTGGGTAAAAAATGGGTGAAATCATGAATGCTGAAGTTTTATTGGGCATTATGCTGCCTTTAATCGGCACCAGTCAGGGCGCGGCGCTGGTGTTTTTGCTGCGTGAAAACATTTCCGAGAATCTGCGGAAAATCCTGACGGGTTTTGCCGCGGGTGTGATGGTCGCGGCGTCATTTTGGAGCCTTTTGCAGCCGGCGCTGGACAGCAGTCAACATCTGGGCGCGCTGGCCTTTGTGCCTGCTGCCGTCGGTTTTTTGATCGGTGTCGGCTTTTTGTTGCTATTGGATATCGCCACGCCGCATATGCATATGGATCATCAGGATGAAGGACCAAAGTCCGGCCTGAAGCGCACCACCAAGCTGATTCTTGCCGTCACGCTGCACAATATTCCGGAAGGAATGGCGGTCGGCGTGGTCTACGCGGGTTTTTTGGCCAACAATGCGGGCATCACTTCAGCCGGCGCGCTGGCTTTGTCCCTCGGTATCGCGATTCAGAATTTTCCGGAGGGAGCCATTGTGTCCATGCCGCTGCGGGCCGAGGGAATGAGCAAGGGAAAAACCTTTCTTTACGGCGTTTTGTCCGGTGTGGTCGAGCCCATTACAGCGGTGATAACCATCGCGGCGGCTGGCGCTTTGGTGCCGGTCATGCCGTATCTGCTGGCTTTCGCGGCAGGCGCGATGATGTATGTGGTGGTGGAGGAATTGATTCCCGAAATGTCGGAAGGCAGGCATTCCAATTGGGGAACAATTGCCTTTTCCCTTGGGTTTGTGCTGATGATGATTCTCGATGTGACCCTGGGATAACAGCCGATACAACGACGCCCGCAGACAAAAAGGTGATTTGACGCTTCGCCGTTTTCCGCTTATCAAAGGGAGATGATGACCGGACGTGATTCGCGGGAATTTTTTAAAACAGAATTTTTTGATGGGTCTGCCATCGCCGGGGAAATCGCTTTTTCCGACGTTTTCCGCGCGAAAAGGCCGATCAACAGCCATTTTGAGCTTTCACGGTTCTGCCGCAATTGACGGCGGAAACATGAAGGCTTTTTTTATGTGAGGACACGAGGCAGGTATTTCGCGCGCGAATGTTGACTTCCCGTAGGCAAAACGCTGATTTCCCACATGAAATACTTTGTTGTTCTACATGAAATACTTTGTTGTTCCACATGAAAAACAATATCTTGTTGCAGTAGATATGGCCTCAATTAAAATAAATTTTATGCATAAATGCATATTTTATATGCATATTTGATAATAAAATTAAAAATTTTTTGTATTGACAGCGAGAAAATGAAGTTGTATAATAGATTTAATCAAAGGCTTACATGTCGCAAATTCAAGTCAATTTCGCGGTGCTGTCGCTGATACGCGTTTGCCGCGGCACCCGGGCGCGAAAAAGCGCCGATTGACCGGGATAGGCGCGGCGGCGAAATGGCCGGCCTTTTGCCGCGCGAGGTGAGCTTTTGACGCTTGACATAATTTTTTTAGAAAAAGGGGAGTTTGTATATGGCACGAAGAAGAATGATATCAAAAGATGTATGGGATGAACCGGACTTTAACAGCATGACCAAAACGGCGCAGGTGCTCTATGTCAATCTTGTGCTGAATGCCGATGATGAAGGATTTGTGATTAACCCGGATGAGATCAAAAAAAGCAAAAAATGCACGGACAATGCCATGCAGGAATTGATCGATAATGGATATATCATCATGTTTGACAGCGGCAAGGCGGTGGTCAGACATTGGTATATGATGAATCGCGTTGACAAGGATAAATTTAAGGAAACCAAATGTCAAGATGACAAATCATTGCTCCTTCTCAACGGCGATGTCTATGAATTGGATCCTGACGCCGAAGGCGCTTCGACCGAGGGTGATGAAGAAGACGCGTCGGCCTCAGCGGACGGGAAAGTCCGGGAAAACCGCCCGAGCGTCAAGAATGTGGTGAAGGACCAATACACCCAACGTTTTGAACTTTTATGGAATCATTACCCCAGGAAAAATGACAAACAGAAAGCGTTTATAGCCTTTAAAAACGCCTTGAACGAAGGCGTGCCTTTTGAGACGATTTACTATGGATTTGAACGGTATAACCAGTTCGTTAAAAACCATCACATTGACGAAAAAGACGTGATTTACGGCGTGACCTTTATTAACAAACGGAAGTGGGAGGATGATTTCGGAGAGGCGCGGGCGGCAAAGGATTCACGGGAAGCGGCGGATATACCGCCGGCAAATGACAAGGCCGAGGGGATTTCCGACCACCTGTTATGATGCCCGTGTTGCGCCTGCGTTGTACCAGCGTTGCGGCCGCGTCATGTCTGCACCGGGTCTGCAACGGGTCTGCACCGAGTCTGTTGCGATCCGTTTTTCGTCCGATACGCCTGAAAATGATGAGATCACGGCGGCGTGAGAGCATCGTGAAAACAGCTTGAAACCATCGCGGGCCCTTCGTGACATTGTCGTGAATCTATCGCGAAGGCGTCGCGTTTAAAAAAAGAGCGGGAAATATCCACTTGTTTTCACGGCGGTAAAACCGTGTTTGGAAACAGGGAAGAAGGCAACGGACAAAGGTCTGAAAACCGCTTGATGACGCCGAATGATCGTTGTTGCCTCCGGACAGAAAGATGGCTTTTTGCCGATGAAAAAAAAGTCCGGCACTTTAGGCTGTGAAATCGCAAAAAGGCCCCCTAGGGTAGGTGAGGAGAGGATAGTTTAATTTAGTTTAGTTTAGGTTGTCTCTATTCGTCAGTATAAATAAAAACAAAAAAACTTCTTCTTCTTCTCCTCCACTATAAATTGACTAACTCTAAGTATTGAGTATCTCTAAGTATTGAGTATCTCAAAGTTATTGAGTATCTCTAAGTATTGACTGTCTCAAAGAATTGAGAAACTTAAGGTATTCACAATCTTTGGGGTATTGACAAACCTAAGGTCATTGACAATCTCACGTTTATTGACAAACACAGGGATTTGACCGACGTGACGTGTTTTCGGTTTCGTCATCCTGACGAAACCGTCATCGCGGTCACCCTGTCGGGTATATATTTTTGTTTTGGGGTTATCGGAGAAGCCGGATTTTGTCCTGTTTGCGGGGATTTGGGAATTGATTGACGAAGCGTCATTACGGGCCTTTCGCTGTTTTCGTCGAATTGGGAATGAGGGAAGAAAATTGGGAATGAGGGGAGAAAATCGGGAATGAGAGAAAGAGAAATAATATATAAATATAAATAACAGCACCGTTTTGACGCAGTGCTCAGGCGGTAAAAGCGTCGGCGTGATCATCATTATCAAGCTCACGGCAGTGAAAAGATGGGGAAAATACAGTGAAACCATCGTGAAACATCGGCGAAATGTCCGTGAAAATGATTTTGGGCGAAGTTTGTAAGCTTGTATTTTAAACAAATCACAGGATGCTCGCGGAGGAAAAACCGCTTCATACAGCCGAAAATCACGGTTTTACCTCCTCGCCGTCAAGGCCACAACCGCGCATGAAATATCGGCCTAAGGAAAGAGAAGGTAAGGGAAGAGAAGATATATATACGGGCATTTGATCGAGAAAACGCGTCGGCTGCTTTGCCGCCAAAGGGGAGGACGGCTGCTTCCGCAGCCGATGATGTGGGGGCCTGCCGGATGTCATAAAAATACGTTTTGACGTAAGCGCCTTGTGCGTTGACATTGGCCGTCCGGA
>CACZTE010000009.1 GCA_902784045.1 uncultured Eubacterium sp.
AACGGTCTCTCCGGCAAGGGCTTTTTGGGTGCTGGCGATGCCGCCGGAGACGCATAAATCCGTCAGATTATCTTTTTTGTTCACCGAGCCTTTCACGCGCGAAGCGATCTTTCCGACACTCTCATCGGGATAGGCCTTGCAGAGGATGGCCGTTTCGCCGGCGACGGCAGGGGTTGCCATGGAGGTGCCGCTCTTCATGCCGTAATCGGGTTTGTCATCGCTTAAATACATGCCGTCAACGGCCACTTCGTAGGCGGTGCCTTCCGATGTGGGATGAAAGAAAAAGACGCTGTTGTCGGAAAAATCGTTGGCGTCAATATTCACGTCAGTCCACGCGTTTGCTTTGACTTCGATGGTCGTTATGTTTTTCGACGCCGAATCCTGCCAATAGAGCACACCGGCCGTTGTCGCGCGAACGCTCATTAAGAGCTCACCGGATTTGGTTTTCGGCGCTCCTGTGATTTCAATGGCCGCGTTATTGCCTTTTTCGTTGCCAATGACCATCGCGCCGGAGCCGTTCCAGCCTTCTCCCGCTTCCACGCGAACCGTGGTATCTTCCGCTTTGGCGGAATATGTCACGGTGGCTTTTCCTTGTTTGACCGTCAATGCCGCGTCGGCGGGAACGCCGGTGTACAACCGTTTTTGTTCGGGGTTAAAGGTGTCTTCGGTTCCTTCGGCAGGCTTGCTGACAGCGTATCGCATTTTTTCGCTATCCGCTAAAACCGTTGAAAAGATGTCATCCCCGGGCGCGAAAACATGGGTTAGCCGTTTACCGAAATCGGAAAAGTACGCCGATTCGCCGGCGGCATCCGACGCGCCGACGATGATCATTTCCGGCGACCTTTTGAAAGTGCTGCAATTTAAAGAAGAATAATCTACTTCTCTCGCTATATTTCCGGCGGATTTTACCGATATAATGCCGTTTTCTCCGGCCTCTTTGAACGCGTCAGCAAAGGCGAGGGAAAGATCATTTCCGCCGTAGGAATTGCTGGTCACTCTGACATTGACCCCGGCTTTTTTGGCGGCAATCACATAACGGAAACCTTTCACGGCATTCGCCAATGTTATCATGCCGTCATCCGCCCCGATTTTGACTGCCATGATTTTGACGCCGTTGGCCGCGCCGCTGATGCCTTTTCCGTTCCAGGCCGCGCCGATAATGCCGGCGCAGTGGGAGCCGTGGCTGTGGTCATCCATGGGATCGGCGCTGTCATAGGGAACGCCTTTACTATTTTTTTCCTGAGTGTTATAGCCGTATTTTCCGCCGCCCATGGCGGTGAGTTCGGGATAATCCAACCCCTTGTCCCACATGACCGGGGCCAAATCCTCATGCTTGTAATTGACGCCGGAATCAATCACCGCCACAACGACCCCGTCCGCGTTGACGTTTTCGGGATTGTTCCAGCCGGGCACCTCGATGCTGTTGTCGCCCTCGTAGGCATATTGCAAAAAGGTGAAATCCCCGGTATACACGCTATCGGATGAGCCGGCTTGAGTCTGAGGCTGCGCCGCGTTTCTCAAAGCGGCATCCTCTGTTTGATCGATAGTGAAAATGTAATTGGGCTCGGCGTAGCGCACGCCGGGTTTGGCCTTAAGCTGTTTGATGAGTTCTTCCGTTGACAACGCATTCGAACGCGCCAAACGCAATTCGGTGATATCCCCTTCCCCGGCGGTTTGGATGTCGCCGGCATGTCCCGAAAGGGTCAACAGGCTTTCCGACGCGCCGAGCAGCTCATCGCCAGCCATGACCTGCGCGGCGGAGCGCGTGATACAGACGATGGCCTCGCCGGGTTGATATGCTTTCTCTTGCGGCGCGCTGTCCGTCTCCTGGGCCAAAACGGTCACGGGGATGGCCATCACCAACAGCAATGCCGCCATTACACGGCATAATCCTTTGATCCTCATCACATTTCTCCTGTTCTCATGAATGGTTTGCCGCCTTTTGGGGACAGGTGAATAACCCTGCCGCGGCGAAGAGGGACAGGCGCTTGTCATGCTGTGTTTCCGCCCTCGTCCAAAGTCTTTTTCTATCTCTATTTTATATGGTTTTCGCCCTGTTGTCCATTGCTCGAGGGAGGTTTTTCGCCTGTTTTATAGGGTTTTTCGGTTTTTTTGACGAGCGTTTACAACGTGAGGGAAAAAGGAAATTTTTATCGGGATGCTAAAGGGGCGTATCGCAAGCCCTCACGGCAACGCGGCAAAAAGCTCCCCCTAAATCAGAGGAGCTCGCGCCCGTAGGCGTCTGAGGGGTTCTCTTGTAAAAGCGCTCACGCTCCGCGTGACACCCTACCATCAGACATAATCACCGATGTAAGTTTTTTATCAATTCAGAGGCTGAATTCTCTTTAACGCCACGCTTTCCACCTCATGCCCTTCGGGCATTTCGGTTCCACCCGCTTCGCTCGAGAGGTTCGCGTTGCTGAATTAAAAATTCAGACGCTCATGCCCGCGGCGTGCGCCGCTTATTCCGTAATCTGTTCATACCGCCTTGCTCGCATTTATGCGGCAATTCGTCATAACAGATTCCCGACTGCGTGGCTTACTTTTTCGCGGAGCATCCTCCTCAAGGGATCCTTCTCCAATAGGAATAATCTCAAGAGGTTTGGAAAAATCCATTTCTGGCATTCTTGACTTTAAATATTCGGTAATGTTATCACGGCTTAAAACAACCATCTTTGACTCCTTGCAAAAAGTGATGAAATTATTATAAACACTTTGTACGCAAAAAAACAGGATGTGAGAAAATATTTAAAGTTTTTGGCAGAATGACAAAAGTGTTGCCATCATTTGCCTCTGAACAACTCATTATTGATCAAAAAAACCAATTTGCCCATCAATCCACGATGATTGATCCACATCATGCACCTGTTCCCCTTCTTCCAGTTGGCCGATGAGCAACGGCGAATCCGGATCATGCCGTTTGATATTGTCTATCACCGCGTGCCGCTCGGCATTGGCGTAACAATACCGACAGAAATGCCCGCAGCTGTTATAAACTCCGATATCACAAGCAAGATAACAGGAGCAGACTGTTCGATTGGGTTTTCGTTTCGGAACCCGCAAGCGTAGCCCAATGGCCCTTTCATAATCGGCAATGGTCATACACCCCGACGTATCGGCGCCGTAAGGCAAAAGAATATCCCCTTCCCCGCATGTTTTAACGCGCATGCCGTGATCTGCCGCAATCGCGATTAACTTTTTGCCCAAACGGATTTTTGCGGATTCCGGCACCGCCTTTGCTTCAGGAAAATTTCGCCTGACTTTAGGATAAAGATCCAGAAAACTGATCACAACGGTATCCGTAG
>CACZTE010000010.1 GCA_902784045.1 uncultured Eubacterium sp.
TCAGTCAGGTCAAGATAAAACCAAAGCAACATCCATCGATGACGATGTGAATGAAGAAAAAACCGGTGATGCCGATAAAAAACCGCACTCCGATAATGACGGTCATTCAAAAGATGATCAAGCAGATCAAAAGGACATCAACGAACATGTCGACGATTATTTGCTTTGATCCTTTAGAGAATAGCCGCATGCGGCAAAATACCGTAAAAAAATAAAGGAGTATTACCGCAATATGGATACGCTACATACGGTTGCCGGAACCCTGAAGCCCGGCATGGGTCTAAAAAAAGATTTTGAAGTCACACGGTCACACACTGCCCGTTCGGTCGGAAGCGGTGGTTTGGAAGTGCTCGCTACGCCGATTTTGATCGAATGGGTAGAAAATGCTGCTTACGAAATGGTTTCGCTCTGCATGGCCGATGAACAAACCACAGTGGGAGTTCAAGTGAACTTGGATCATGTGGCAGCAACACCTGTCGGTATGAAGGTCAGAGTAATCGTGACGCTTACCGGGGTTGAAAACCGTAAATTAACTTTTAAAGTGGAAGCACGTGATACAGTTCAAGCAATTGCGACGGGAACACATGTGCGCTATGTCGTTAACAAAACGAAATTCATGGAAAAGGTACTCAAAAAAAGAGAGCAAGACCAAAAATGATTTTAGTGATAGATGTGGGGAATACCAACACCGAAGTTGGGGCCTTTCGGGGCAATGATCTTGTTTGTTCCTGGCGAATGATGACAAAAACCCCCAGAACTTCAGATGAATTCGCCGTCGCTTTTCGCGGATTTTTGGGAACGGATAATTTAGACGCAAAAGAAGTCGAAGATGTTATCATCGCATCTGTCGTCCCTGATGTGATGCATTCAATGGTTAACGGTATCAAAAAAGTTTTCGGAATCGAGCCAATGCGCGTAGGTCCCGGTATTAAAACTGGGATGCCGATTTTAACCAGTGATCCTTCCGAAGTGGGAGCTGACCGCATCATTGATGCAGTGGCGGCTTATACACTATACGGTGGGCCTGTTTTGGTATTGGATTTCGGAACAGCTACCACTTTTGATTATATCAACGCCAAAGGCGCATTGGTGGCTAAGGTTACTTCTCCCGGTATTCGCATCGCATCGGAAGCTCTTTTCAGAAATGCTGCACAGTTGCCGAATATCGCTATCAAAAAACCGAAAAGCATTTTGGCTAAGGATACCGTAACCAGTATGCAGGCTGGTTTGGTGTATGGATATATTGGACAGGTTGCCTATATCATTGATAAAATGAAACAGGAAATCGGTGGAGATGATCCAGTCAAAGTTGTCGCTACCGGTGGTTACGGACGTATGTTTTTAGATGAAGTTTCGACGATTGATGTCTTTGATCCGCAATTAGCGCTGAAAGGCCTCAAAATCATTCACGATAAAAACATCAAAAAATAATAGATCGTCTATGTTTTGTCTTATGCAGATTAACATAGAAGTTTGTAAAATCTTTAACAGGATATTTATATGTTTAATTTAAATTTTCAAAACAAGCCGGTATTTCTGGCACCAATGGCAGGTTATACAGACCTGCCATTTCGTTTGTTTTCAAAAAAATTCGGTGCAGATGTTGTGACAACGGAAATGGTTTCCGCCAAGGGTCTTTATTACGGGGATAAAAAAACTGCATTGCTTTTATCCACTGATTCGGCGGAAGCACCGGTCGGTGCCCAGATTTTTGGAAGCGAACCCGATATTATTTCTCAGGTAATCAAAGAAAAATTAAACACCATGTCTTTTGCTTTCATCGACTTCAATGCCGGATGTCCAGCACCGAAAATCGTTAAAAATCATGATGGATCAGCGCTTTTAAAGGATTTAGAGCGTCTTTCCGATGTTGTGAGGGCGATGACTGCCGCTAGTCAAAAACCTGTGACCGTCAAGCTTAGACTCGGTTGGGATTCAGAGCATATTGTTATAGACGAGGCTGCGAAAAGAATTGAGGATGCCGGAGCAGCGGCGATTTTTATTCACGGCCGAACTCGGGAAATGTTTTATTCCGGAAAAGCCGACTGGAATGAAATTGCACGGGTAAAATCCGAATTGTCTATACCGGTTGTGCTGAACGGTGATATAAAATGCGGTGCGGACGCGGTGCGCGCCTTTGAACAAACCGGTTGCGACGGCATTATGATCGGACGCGCGGCTGTCGGAAATCCTTTTATCTTCCGTGAAGTGAAAGCCGCGCTTTCCGGGAAATCATGGAATCCTCCAACGTATGCGGATAAGATGACGGCGGCGATTGATCACCTAGAAGCTGTTCGGGTAATGAGCTCACATCCCGCCGCAATACGCGCTATGCGAAAACAGCTTGTAGCCTACACCAAAGGGATACCCGGCTCATCTGCGATAAGAACAGCTATTTTTAAAGAAGAAGATGGGCAAAAGCTGGTTGATTTGCTCAAAGAATACAGAGAAAGATTTCTTTCCTCAGCCTCTGTACAATGTTAAACATTGTTTTATAACATATAATATCAGTTAGGGTCATTACACAGGATTTGATTCAATAATGAAGACATCTCAAAAAGCAATCTGTTTTCTTGAAATATTGATTTTTGAGTAAAAAATATTTTGATTTGACGGTCGAATGCATTTATAATATAAAATGAAAAGAAAAAGGAAGAAATACCGCTAAAAAAGATTCTATGCTCTATCGTTTTTGTTAACTGTGGCGTTGCTAATCTTACTTGCGTGTTGCAATTTCAATCCAAATGCGGCTAAAAATATTGGTGATTGGACAATTGAATCCATGTCGGTAAACGAGGAAACTATTAAGCCCGGAGAAAACCATAAAGAGGCTATTCAGTTTACCTTTAAACAAGACGGAATCGGTGTGATCAAAGGAGATAACGTATCATCAGATATAAAATGGACAATTGAGGACGATACGGTTTCTTTTGGTGATGACAATACAACAATTAAAGGAACATTGAAAGACGATAAATTATATGTTGAAAAATACGGCGGAGATGTGGACCTCGTGATGGTTCGCAAATAAAATACCATCCATGGCAGTTGTGGTTTTTCATTAAGCAAATAAATGAGAAGGATATGAAAAAAAGAACTATTATTATAGCCTTGCTAATGGCATTTATGCTAACAATGACGTTTACGGCATGCGAAGACGGAAGTGATAAAAAAACCGTGATCCCATTGCCGTCGGCCACCCCGGCAGAAGGTGAGCATCCAACTGAAGCCGTGGGGTTGTGGAAATTGGATCGTGCATCTAAAGATGGTACGACATTATCCGGGACGGAATTCGCAAAATTCGAATTGAATCTCAAGCAAGACGGTACTGGTATCGTTTCTTTTGATGATGCTGCTGATGATGACCCGGCCAAAACGGGAAATATTACCTGGGCTGTTTCAAAGGGAAAACTGATCATCAATGACGGCTCTGCCAGTGAAGAAGCTGATTTTGATGGCTCCACAATTACTTTTCCTGATTATCAGGGAACTGAAATTCAAGCGGTATTTAAAAAATAGTTTTTTCGTGTGTTTTTCTGATGTTGGCACGCTTATCAATCTGTGTTTCCCATATTTTTAGCCAATCAGTTCATATTGATGAGAAATGTTTGATCTTTTTATGATTTTATTAAACAGAAAAAGGAGATGTTATGGCGGAGATACAACTTTGGGGCGCAATTCTTGTGCTTTCGCTTATCACAGCTCTTGCCTTTGGAATGATAGAAGCAGTCTGGTTCGCGATTGGATCGGCTGCCGCGCTCATCGCGCATTTTGTAGGAGCGGTTCTTTGGCAACAAGTACTTTTATTCGTGACGGTGTCCATCATTCTTTTAGTCATCAGCAGACCGTTAACCAAAAAATGGATCAACATGCGCGCAATTAAAACCGGTGCTGAGGCTCTCATCGGCAAGGAAGTTCGAGTCGTAAAAGATATTGACAACAAGGCGGAAGAAGGACTTGTGGTCATTGGCGGAATGGAATGGACCGCAAGATCCAAAGACCCGAATATTTGCATACCGAAAAATGCCAGTGCCCGAATCGTTGCCATTGAAGGGGTGAAATTAATTGTTGAAAAAATTAACAATTCGGAGTTAAAAGAAAACGATTGATCATTAATTGAAATGATTTACCGCGATACGAGTTATCAGAACTTTTTTGTGTTTTAGTCTTCGACTTTTATATCATATATGATAAACATGAAGACAAAAGACAGTATTAAACCAAAGATGTTTGAGAAGGTATCATTATTTCTGACAATTTGAAAATGGCATGTATAATGGAATATAGGTGTATTTTACTATTTTAGGAGGGAGTAAAATGATGATTTTTTTCTTAATATTTTTGTTGGTGATTTTTATTGCCATCATTGCGGCATCTGTAAGAATTGTACCCCAGGCTCATGCTTATATTGTTGAGCGTCTGGGAGCATATCTTTGCACATGGAATACCGGCGTTCATTTTAAGATTCCGTTTATTGACCGCGTGTCCACACGGATGAGTTTAAAAGAACAGGTCGCTGATTTTCCGCCCCAGCCCGTCATCACCAAAGATAACGTCACGATGCAGATTGACACTATAATCTATTTTCAGATTACCGATCCCAAGCTCTATGCCTATGGCGTTGAAAATCCGTTGATGGCCATGGAAAATCTGGCGGCGACAACCCTTCGAAACATCATAGGTGATATGGAGCTTGATGAGACTCTCACTTCACGAGACGTGATTAATACGCATATGCGGGCGGCGCTCGATACAGCGACAGATCCCTGGGGAATTAAAGTCAATCGTGTGGAACTGAAAAACATTGTGCCGCCGGCTGCTATCCGTGACGCGATGGAAAAACAAATGAAAGCCGAACGCGAACGCCGTGAAGCCGTCACCCGTGCGGAAGGGCAGAAACGCTCGCAGATTCTCGTGGCGGAAGGTCAAAAAGAAGCGGCAATTTTGGAAGCTGAAGCCGAAAAACAATCGACCATTCTTCTCGCTGAAGCTAAACGCGAAAAAATGATTCGTGAAGCCGAAGGACAGGCCATCGCCATTGCGCGCATTAAGCAAGCAGGCGCTGATGAAGCCGTATTAACGATTAAAAGCCTTCAAGCTGTTGAAAAGATGGCGGATGGACAGGCAACCAAAATCATTGTTCCTTCAGATTTACAAGGAATTGCTTCTTTGGCTTCATCCATTTCTGAAATTGTCAATACTGATAAGCTCTCAAAACACAAAATCAACGGAAAAACAGAATAGACGAAACCTAACAAAAAACGTCCAACGCATTGAAAGCGGCGGACGTTTTTTGAATTATAATCTTTTGAACTGTTATTCGCTTATAAAAGTCATAAGTTCATTTATTATATTGATGCGTTTAAACGCGATTACGATTGTAATTGATGAGGCAGCCTGCTTTGACAATGGCTTTTTCGTCATCTGTCATCGGAGCGATATATAAAGAAATTTCTTTAATTTTATCACCTAAGACATAGGCTTTGATGTTTTGCATATCACCTTCCATAGCTTTTTTGACATTGGGAATATAAATATAATCGCCAATTTCAAAATCCGGTTCACCTTTCATCTGAAAAGGCAACATTCCCCAGTTAATCACGTTGGAACGGTATCGTTTGGTGGCGTATTCTTCAGCGATGTTGGCGAGACCGCCGATAACGCGTTGGCAACTTGCCGCCTGTTCTCTGGCAGAGCCGTCGCCGGGTTTTTTGCAATAAATCATCGAGCCGATTTCGACAGCTTTGATATCGGCATCGGGATCGATCGATTTGACAATGCCAAAGGCTTTTTTGAGACTATCGTCTTGTGAGGCGGGATCATTACCTGCGACACGAGCCTTTTCAAGGACGTCGACAGCTTTGGAACGGCTGACATATTCGGGGTCGCGGCGCGAAAGGGTAAATTCGGCAAGCCCAAGAGGATTGGAGCGATAGCTTGAGGTTTCTCCCGAAGGAATAAGTTCATCGGTTGTCGTTACGGGATCCATAATGCGTGAGCAAACTTTCAAAAGAATATTATCTGACAAAGGACTCATTTCGGGCCAGTCTTTGATATTCGGACCGTAAACGAGATCACTTTCAGATTCGGCCTTTTGATAGCCCTGATAGACGCGTGCGCGGTATGGTTTGTCATCGTAATGATATTCAGGTACAACATAGTCATCAGCAAAAGCTGTTGCAGGTGTGAGAACACCGCCGGCTCTCGCTGTGGCTGCGATGGATCGGGCATCCATTAAAGCGACGGCGGAAAGTTGACCATTTCCGGGTTTGGATCCTTCACGGTTGGGGAAGTTTCGCGTTGTGTGCCGTATGGAAAGGGCGTTGTTGGCAGGAGTATCGCCGGCACCGAAGCAAGGTCCGCAGAAAGCGGTTTTGATGGTGGCACCGGCGCTCATAAGATCGGCAATGGCGCCTTTTTTCACCAGATCCAAAAAGACCGGTTGTGACGACGGATAGACTGCGAGGGTAAAGTCATCATTGTCCACAAGAGAATTGTTTAATATGTGAGCCGCTTCCATGATGTTGGAATAGGTTCCGCCGGCGCATCCGGCAATAATGCCCTGCTGAACATGAACTTTGCCATCTATAACTTTGTCCGTTAATGAGAAATGTACATCTTTACCGCTGATGACTTTTTTCGCGTTGTCTTCGGCAACTTTTAAAATATCAATGGGATCGGCGTTGACTTCGTCAATGATATAGATATTGGAGGGATGAAAAGGAAGGGCGATCATCGGTTTGATTTTGGATAAATCCACATAGATCATGCCATCATAATATGTGACGGGTGCGGGATCAAGCTGTTTGTAATCATCGCCTCTGCCGTGAGCCTGGAGAAATGCCTTGGTGTCGTCATCGGTGCGCCAGACAGAAGATAGGCAGGTGGTTTCGGTAGTCATCACGTCGACGCCGTTTCTGTAGTCGGTTGTCATAGACGAGACACCGGGGCCGACAAATTCCATCACTTTGTTTTTCACATAGCCGTTTTCAAATACTGCTCCAATAATGGCCAGCGCAATGTCTTGCGGCCCGATGCCGGGCGCGGGGGAGCCGGCGAGATAAACAGCGATGATATCCGGACAGGCTACATCATAAGTATCTTTGAGCAACTGTTTGACGAGTTCTCCGCCGCCTTCTCCGATAGCCATGGTGCCGAGAGCTCCATAGCGTGTGTGGCTGTCGGAACCCAAAATCATCTTTCCGCAACCGGCGAAAGCTTCTCGCATATATTGATGAATGACGGCCATATGCGGCGGAACAAAAATGCCGCCGTATTTACGGGCGGCGGAGAGACCGAAAACATGGTCGTCTTCATTGATGGTGCCGCCGACGGCGCAAAGGGAATTATGGCAGTTGGTTAGGACATAGGGCAACGGAAATTTTTCCATGCCGGAAGCTTTAGCGGTTTGAATAATGCCGACAAAAGTAATGTCGTGGGAAGCCATGGCGTCAAATCTAAGTTTTAACGCATCCATGCTTTTCGCCGTGTTATGCGCTTTTAAAATATTGTAGGCAATTGTGCCTTTGCGTGCTTGCTCTGCGTCGGCATCTGCGCCGGTGAGTTGTTTGACCTGGGCCGCGTCTTTTTTTTCGACGATGGTTTTTCCGTCAATCAAATAGACACCATCGTCATATAAATTAATCATTTTGGGGTTCCTCCTTTTTACAATAAATGCGTTGCGCATTGCGTTTCATATCTGTTTGCTTAGCATATTATAGCACAAGCTTAAATTTAAATAAATTAACTCGATTTGAATCAACTAAGCATTTAAGATTTAACTTACAAATAATGGATTTAAATCAAAAGAATCGATAATTTTCTATATATGATTGCCATATTTGGATAGTATTCAATAAAACAAAAATGACTTTTTTATGTAATTGAAAAGGATAGACATTCATGATATAATAGTAAAAATTTTATGCATATTCCCAGTGAGGTTTAACATATGTTTCAACTACCGGCATGGGCAGTCTTTGATGCGTATACAATCATTTTGTTACTCATGCTTTGTTTTTTTTCATACAAAAAAGACGCTATCAAAACAAATGCAACCAATATTTTTAATGATATGCTGTTGTTAATATTGTTTTTGGTCGTCATGGATGTACTAACGCATTATTCCATAAGTTATGCGGTCAACACAGAAAGAGGATTACTTATCGCAAAAATCACCAACTATTTGGTGTTTATCCTGGATCCGGTGATGTTTCTTCTGGCTTTTTTGTATTTGGATCGCTGGATGGTCGGAAAAGAAAAAGAGCGGCGTATTTGGCGTACTTGCATGATTGCCTATATCATTTTGCATTTTGTTCTAATTACGGTTTCCGAAATATTCGGTTTGGGATGGTTCTATTATTATCAAGGGTCGGTTTATAACCGCGGCCCGCTATTCATGGTTCGCGCGGTTTGCAACATTTTGGTTATTGTCATTACGGAATTGTTTGTTTTGCGGTTTAAGGATTTAATAGATCCTGTTTATCGCACAACGCTTTTGGTTTTTATGCCTTTTGCGCTTTTTTTCGGTTTGCTTCAAGCACTGTTTTACGGGCTGGCTATTGAATACGGGGGCATGGTGCTGGCAATGCTGATATTGTACATCAATATTCAAAACCGCGATTCAAATCATGACTATTTAACAGGTGTGGGAAACCGACGGATTTTGGATGCTGTTCTTCAGGAAAAAATCAAACGTGCTCAGTCAGGGAAAGCTTCGTTTTCGATGGTTATGATCGATCTGGACCACTTCAAAGAAATCAATGATTTACATGGTCATAAAAAAGGTGATGAAGCGCTGGAATCTGTGGCTAATTTGCTATTAAGTTCTTTTCGCGAAGATGATTGTATATGCCGATTTGGCGGCGATGAGTTTTTGGTTGTTGCGGATATCGATAATGAGAAGGATTTGGACAATGTTGTCGATCGATTTAGAAAACGGATAGAGGAATTCAATGAAGATAGCCATTTTCATTTTGATATTGAACTGAGCATCGGTTATGCTGTATATAAACCCGATAAAAATCTTTCTTCCGACGAATTTGTCAGTTTTGTTGACAGGCGTATGTACGAGGAAAAAGAAAGACATCATCTGCTAAGAGCCCAAACAGCCGAAACGGTATAACCGTAGGGAAAAAATGCTTTTGATGTTAATCACATTTTTTATATTGAAAAATCAAACACCCTGTTTTCAAATTTGAAAACAGGGTGTTTTGTTAAAACAAAAGGATTAAATTCGATGTTTTTGAGAAATAGAATAAGATAATTTGTTATATGCGCAAAGTGCTTAGTGCGAATTTATGACATTTTATCTTTTTTTGCTTCGGCCATCACGGCATCGGCGACAGCGCGCATGGCACGGGGATCAAAGGCATCGGGAATGATATAATCGGGCTTTAATTCCTCATCGGAAATAAGAGAAGCTAAGCCTTTAGCCGCGGCCATTTTCATTCCTTCTGTGATTTGCGGTGCGCGGGCATCCAGCGCGCCGCGGAAAATGCCGGGGAAGACCAATACGTTGTTGATTTGATTCGGAAAGTCCGAACGGCCAGTGCCGATAATGCGTGCGCCAGCGGCTTTTGCCACGTCGGGCATGACTTCCGGTGTCGGATTGGACAAGGCAAAAATCATTGGGTCATTGTTCATGGAGCGCACCATTTCCTCGTTCACAATATTCGGTGCAGAAACGCCGATAAAAATATCAGCTCCGACCAGAGCGTCAGCAAGGCTTCCCGAAAGGCTATCGGGATTGGTGACTTCGGCAATTTCTTTTTTCACGGGATTATTGGCATTTTCTCTGGTAACGATGCCGCGGGAATCACAGATAGTGACATTATTAAAACCGTAAGCAAGCATGAGCTTGGCAATGGCAATCCCCGCCGAACCGCAACCGCTGATAACAACGCGGTTGTCCTCAGGTGTTGTGTTTTTGATGCGCAGACCGCTGATAATCGCTGCGAGAACAACGATGGCTGTGCCGTGCTGATCATCGTGAAAAACTGGAATACTCAGTTTCTCTTTGAGTTTGGCTTCGATTTCAAAACACCGGGGCGCGGAAATATCTTCCAAGTTAATGCCGCCGAAGGTCGGAGCCAGGCGAGCAACGGTTTCGACGATTTCGTCAGGATCTTTGGTATCCAGACAGATGGGGAAGGCGTCCACATTACCGAAGGTTTTAAAGAGAATGGCTTTTCCTTCCATCACGGGCATGGCTGCTTGGGGACCGATATCTCCAAGACCGAGGACAGCCGTTCCGTCGGTTACCACGGCGACGAGATTGCCTTTGGCGGTATAGCGATAAGCGTCATCATTGTTTTCCGCGATGGCAAGACAAGGCGCGGCAACACCCGGTGTATAAGCTGTGCTTAAATCATCGCGGGTTTTGACATCCACTTTTGAGATGACTTCGATTTTTCCTTGATGATTTTCATGCATGTCAAGACTGGCTTTATTATAATCCATAGGTTTTGATTATCTCCTTTATTGTGATTGGATCGTATCTGTTGCATTGAATATTTGTTGAACATGAGACTTGAAATCTTGTGAGTCCGTCAAACCTTTATTTTGGTGTGTTTTGATTGAGTGCTTCAATCAGAACAGGAATTTCTGACGGAGATTTCGCGACGCGAGATGCGTCTTTCCATTCTTTGGCACTGCCGTAACCGTAAGCGCAGGCAATGGTCGGCACATGATGAACGGTTCCGACTTTTAAATCGGAGTCCCGATCGCCAATCATGACATAGCCTCCGGAATGACGGTTTCGAATTTGTGAGAATATATCTTCTTTCGGAATAAAGTCGAAGGCTTCGCATGGGTAGTAAGCGCTAAAAAAACGGTCAAGTTTAAAATGTTCGCGGAAGGCTTCAATATACGATACCTTGGAATTGGAGAGTAACGCCAAAGTATAGCCTTTGTTTTTTAATGCTTCAAGCACATGTTCCACGCTGGGATATAGTTCGGCTTTTCCATGGTGTATACCATCTTCCATTTGATCTCCAACGGCTTTGATGGCACGGTCTCTGACAGGAACGGGCAGATTTGGCGCGATGATATCCCAAGCTTCAAAGACATTAAGTCCCAAAAATTTGGACAATGTGTCATCGTCATAGGTTTTCTCGGGTACATATCCGGCTTTGACAAGCTTGGGATAGACATTGCGGAAGGCCTCGCCGTAGAGATGTTTGGTGTTGTGAAGTGTGCCGTCCCAGTCAAAGAGGAGCGTATTGATTTTTCGCATCATGTAATTAAATGAGAAACGTTAAATCTGACCCATGAGGTTGACCATTTCGATGGCGGCAAGGGCACAGTCGTAGCCTTTATTGCCTGCTTTGGAGCCGGCGCGTTCGATGGCTTGTTCAATGTTTTCCGTTGTGATGACACCGTAAAGAACAGGTTTGCCGGTTTTGATGCCGACCTGCGCGATGCCTTTGGTGGCTTCATTGCAGACCATTTCGTAATGGGTAGTGGCACCGCGGATGACGGCTCCAACGGCGATGACAGCGTCATAATCATCGCTTTCGGCCATTTTTTTGACAACGACAGGGAGTTCGAAGGCGCCGGGAACCCAACAGGCCGTAATGTTTTCTTCATCAACCCCGTGACGAACAAGACCGTCAACGGCACCGTCCAACAGTTTTCCGACAATGAAACTGTTGAAACGGGAAGCGACAATACCGACACGCATGCCCTTGGGGGCGACAACTTTTCCTTCTAATAACTTAATTGACATAATTATGATATTCCTTTCAATAATACTTTTATTTTTGATTAATGTTAAAATATTGAACAATCAATTTGATTAACCGGGGATACAGTTAAGCGGTTTCATTAAATCATACATCGATTGATTTAAAGATATGACCCATTTTTTCCATCTTGGTGTGAAGATAATGTTTGTCATAATGTCCGGGTTTAATTTCGATGGGCACACGTTCTTTAATTGTGAAATCAAAGCCTTCGAGTCCGTAGATCTTACTCGGATTATTGGTGAGAAGTCTTAAAGATTTGACGCCGAGATCCTGAAGAATCTGCGCGCCGCTCCAATATTCCCTGAGATCCGGCGCGAAGCCGAGATCAACATTTGCCTCCACCGTGTCACGGCCCTGTTCCTGAAGTTCATAGGCTTTGAGCTTATTAATCAGGCCGATGCCGCGTCCTTCTTGACGCATATAGAGAATGATGCCACGACCTTCATTTTGGACCATTTTCATGGCGGTATGAAGTTGATCGCCGCAATCGCAGCGTTCCGAACCGAAAACATCGCCGGTTAAACATTCGGAATGAACCCGGCAAAGCACATCTTCACCGTCGCCGATATCGCCGCAGACCAGCGCGACATGATGTTCGCCGTTTATGTCGTTGACATAACCGTAGATATCGAAATTGCCGTAGGCCGTGGGCAATTTGGCGACGGCTTCGCGTTTCATGTGCTGTTCATACCTGCGCATATAATCCTGGAGGTCTTTAATGGTGACAAAGACAAGGTTGTGCGCTTTGGCGAATTCGAGAAGTTCCGGCGTGCGCATCATCTGTCCGTTGTCGGCCATCATTTCGCAGCATAGTCCGCATTCCTGCAGACCGGCAAGACGGCAGAGATCAACGGTGGCTTCAGTGTGGCCGTTTCTGACAAGGACGCCGCCGTATCGGGAAACCAAAGGGAAGACGTGACCGGGACGCCTTAAATCCCACGGCTTGGTATCGGGATCGACACAGGCGCGGCAGGTGTAAGCGCGTTCTTCGGCGGAAATGCCTGTGGTGGTATTCACGTGGTCAATGGATACGGTAAAAGCGGTTTCGTGATTGTCCGTATTGTTTTTGACCATCGACGGTAATTTGAGGCGATCTGCGATTTCACTTGACATCGGCGTGCAAATGAGCCCTTTTGCGTAAGTTGCCATAAAATTGACATTTTCGGTCGTCGCGAATTCAGCGGCGCAAATTAGATCGCCTTCGTTTTCGCGGTCTGGATCGTCGGTGACAAGAATGAGTTTGCCGGCGCGAAGCGCATCTAGGGCTTCAGGAATTGTATTAAATTTCGGCATATTTCCTCCTTTTTTCGTTCATGTTTTCAATGTGTTTTGTTGTTGTAGAGATAATTGGTTTGCCGACTGTGCTGATTTGAAGAGCAAGCGGGTTTAAAAACCGTTTTTCTCAAGATATTCCAATGTTAAATATGGGGACGGTGAAGATTGTTTTTTATCTATTTTCGGGGTTAACAGTTTTTCCACATATTTGCCGACAATATCATTTTCGATATTGATCCGGGAACCGATCCGTTTGGAAAGCAGTGTCGTTTCCGAACCGGTATGGGGAATAATAGAAACTTTAAATCCATTATTTTCCGTTTCGGCCACCGTTAGGCTGACACCGTCCAAGGCTACCGATCCTTTCGCCACAATATAACGCATCAACTCGGGAGCGGCGCCAATTGTAAGCCAAACGGCATTGCCTTCTTTTTTAATGTCGGTAAGGCTTCCGGTGCCGTCGCTGTGACCGGCAACCATATGCCCGCCAAAACGGCCGTCAGCGGCCATTGCCCGTTCCAAATTGACAGGATCGCCTGTTTTAAGATCGCCAAGATTGGTGTAGCGCAGAGTTTCCGGCATCACATCTGCCGTAAAGCCGTCGCTTTGCATAGATGTCACCGTCAGACATACACCGTTAACGGCAATCGAGTCTCCTATTTTTGTGCCCTCCAGCACGGCCTTCGCTTTCACCGCGATTTCACCAGAGGTATTGCTTTGAATGACGTGGCGCATCGCGCCGATTTCTTCTATGATTCCGGTAAACATGATGATCTCCTTATATCGTATTCCAATAAGATATCATCGTCAAATCTTTTGATTGTCGGCGTACAGAGGAGCACCGCCTCATCAGGCGAAGCAAAACCCTGACCTTCCACCGGTGTTTTGGCGTCTTTGCCACCCAAAAGTTTCGGCGCGATAAAGGTGCAGACATGGTTGATGATGCCCACTTTTAAAGCCGCTTCGTTGATTGTCCCGCCGCCTTCGATTAGGACTGAGTCGATTTTCTTTTCTCCGAGAAAGCGCATCAGCGCATTGAGATCAACGCGCCCGTTTTGATCCGGAAGAGAAATCACGTCAATCCCTTGCGCGGCAAGAGCTTTGGCTTTGGCGTTCGATTCAACCTGAACGGCGCAGGCGATCATTGTCGGATATTGATTTGCCGTTTTGACAATTTTGGATGTTAATGGGATTTGAAGCGATGAGTCGACGATAATCCGTAATGGCTGATGAGCGCCTTTCGCTCTGCAATTGAGCATCGGGTCATCGGCTAGAACCGTTCCGATGCCTGCCAGAATGCCGGCGTATCTGCCGCGCATTTGGTGCACATATTGTCTGGCGGATTCTCCGCTAATCCATTTGGACAGACCGGTGTAGGCGGCAATTTTGCCATCAGCGGTCATTGCGTATTTCATCACCGTATAGGGAAATCCCGTTGTGATATAATGAAAAAAGACGGGATTTAGCGCGTCGCATTCATCCTTTAAAAAATCCTCGGCAACTTTGATGCCATGGTCGCGTAGAATTTTCGCGCCTTTGCCGGCAACTCTGGGATTGGGATCCCGTGAGCCGATAACGACTTCGGCAATGCCGGCGTCGATTAAAGCATCGGTACAAGGGGGTGTGCGTCCGGTGTGACAGCAAGGTTCTAACGTAACATAAATGGTCGCGCCTTTGGGGTCCTCCGTCACGGAGGCAAGGGCGTTGCGCTCGGCGTGGAGCTCGCCGCATTTTTCGTGGTAACCCTCGCCGATGATTCTGCCCTCTTTGACGATTACGGCGCCGACCATCGGATTCGGATTTGTAAATCCCACGCCTTTTTCCGCGAGAGATATCGCGCGGCGCATATATTCTTGTGGTGTCATAGCGTTCCTTTCATTGTGAATAAAAAAAGCCCCTTGCCGGGGCAGTTTTGCGCTTCATGAATGCAAATTAAATCATAACGTAAAGCATCCATATATCTTCTTTCATCCGGACTATACCGTCGGCTTCGGAATTTCACCGA
>CACZTE010000011.1 GCA_902784045.1 uncultured Eubacterium sp.
CAAAACAACGTAGTATATCAGTGTCAAAACCAGACAATCGATGAGCTTTGCCACAATGACTTTTGTGCGGGACACGCCCCGCCCGATGACGCATTGAATGGACCCTGTCCGCATTTCATCACCGAAGACGCCAAGAAATATAGGGATAGAGCCAAAAATAATGGGGACATATTGATAAAACGCGTGAATTCTGCCGATGTGATCCTGAACGCTGATTTCCGATCCGCTGACGCAAACGAAAAAGGCAATGATGATCATGAAAAGCAACATGAAATAATAGCCTTTCTTTTTGAGGATCCGTCTCAAATCCGCGATGATAAGATTAATCATACCTTTTGACCCCCGACAAGTCTGAAGTAGAAATCTTCAAGTGTAGAGCGTTCCTCGATTTCACGCAGAATTTTAACACCGCCGGCATTCAGCAGCTCTTTGGCTTTGTCAATATCATCTACTGAAATTTCAATGCCTTTATTTTTTTCTTTAAGATCTTCCTGGGTAATTTCTTTCAACAGTTTTCCTTCGTGAACAATCCCGAAACGATCGGCAGTGTGTTCAAGCTCGCCTAAAATATGCGATGAGACGATAACCGTCATTCCAAATTCATCCCTGAATCGCTTGATCATGTTGCGCACGTCGGCAATCCCCTGCGGATCAAGGCCGTTGGTGGGTTCGTCCAAAATGAGGATTTCGGGATTTCCGAGAATGGCGTTGGCGATGCCGAGCCGCTGCTGCATGCCGAGAGAATAGCTTTTGAAAGGCTTTTTGACACCCGCGAGGCCGACGAGTTCTAAAACGCGCTCAATTTCCGCTTTCGCCGTTTTCCCCGACAGGCCTTTGACGGTAGCGTAGTATTGAAGGTTTCTTTTGGCGTTGAGATAATTATAAAATTTGGTACCGACGAGAAACCCGATTTTGCCGCGGTTTTGATAGAGTTCTCTTTTTGTTTGGGAACCCGTGATTGACAATTCGCCATTATTGTATTCCGAAAGACCCAGAATCATTTTGAAAATGGTGGTTTTTCCAGCGCCGTTTCGTCCGATTAAACCGTAGATGTCCCCTTTGTTGACCTGCATATTGACGCCTTTTAAGACCTCGTGTTTTCCGTAGTGTTTTCCGATATTGTTTAACGCGATAACTGCTTCACTCATATCTTTTCTCCTTACCAAATAGCGATGCGTTTTTCGGGTTCCAAATACATGCCGTCTCCGGCTTTTATATCAAAGGTGTTGTTAAATTCGTCAAATTGCTGCAATACCACATTGACGCGGTAAAACGCCAGCGGATGAGGATCATTGCTAAAAAGCCATTCTTCCGTTTCTTTTGTATGCTGACAGCCCCACGCGCTGCCGTAATGATCAAAGTACGCTTTGTAATTAAAATTCGGATCTTCTTTTACCACGGTTAAACAGGCTCGCATACCGCCCATGTCGGCAGTCGCTTCGGCGTTGACGTTATTGCCGTTGTACAAACCGCAATTGGCATATGGTTTTAGAGAGCTGAAATAGGCCGCGACTTTATCCACCCGGTCATTGAAAGCCATTTGATCGACATCCGGCATCCATTTTTGCTTGATGCCGTCTTTGTTGTATTCAGCGCCGTTTTTGTCAAAACCATGAGATATTTCATGGCCGACAGTTGTACCGATGCCGGCATACATTTCTTCGTCTGTCATATCCGTCCGGAACATGGGATCTTCCAAAAATCCAGCGAAAATATATATTCCGTTGGTTTCGGGATTATAAACCGAATTGGTCGTCGTCGTGCTTAACGAATTGTCCAGCGGGTTCCAAAAACCGCGGTCATAGGACATAGCGGCGATTTTGCCTTTTAAATAGTCGTTTTGATACGCAACGGCCATGTAGGCGTCGAGAAAAGTACCGCCTTCGGATTTCTTGCGGATATTTAAATTGCTGTAATCAAGCACGTTGTTGTCGGGATAGATGACGTGAACTTTCAGCGCGTCGATTTTGTCGATTGAGGCTTTTTTTCCTTCATCGGAAAGCCAGGTTGAACCCGTGAAAATATTGTCGCGATATGCTTTGACTAAACGATTGGTCATTGTCATGAGCTTTTCATAGGCGGCAGGATCGGTATAGCGATCGACATAAATCTGATTGAGGCCAGCGTTTAAAGCGGTTTTGCCGATGTATTGATCAAAGAGCAGTTTGTTTGCCTTGGTCTCTTCGTCATCGGTAATCGGTTTGTCTTCTTTGGTTCTGGATTTTTCCAGATTGGTAAAGGCGTCGTGGGTTTCTTTATCTAAATAATCTCCGCAGGTCAGCGCTGTCTGAACTTTGAGCATTGATTTTATCGCGCCGAGATTTCCGGAACAGATGCCGTCAAGTTTTTTCAAATACTCGATATCCAAGGATATTTTTTCACTCTTTTCATGTCCCCGGTTTTTTAGATAGGCTTCAAGGGGATAGTGACCGGCGGCGTCCAATACGGTTTTTTTGTCGAACACATATTTATTCTCCGCCTGATTGGGATTATTCCAATTTTCGTTAAACGCGCCGATAAATTTCTTTTCGATGCCGTAAGTATCCGTTAACAATCGGTTGATATCGCCGTCCGAGTACCCCAGGCGTTTGAAGAGATATTGAGTTTTGCCGTCGATGATTTCTTTGCGTTCCATCGCGCTTTCCTGGGCGATGTTAAAATAGTAATCGGTTGTCGGATGATTGGGATCGATCAATGTGAATCCCAGATGTTTAAGGGTGGTGATATTTTGAGCGAGATTCTCTTTGGAGCCGCGAGAGCCGTCCATAATAATCGGCGCGAGACCCATGGGATTTTTTTTCGTATCGCAAAAGTAAGCGTAAAGCTCTTCTTTGGAAGCTATTTTATCGATATTGTCAAGATAGGGTTTGATGGGATTGACCCCTTGGGCGTTTCGCATATCCCAATCGGAGGCGAGATCGGCGTATTTCCGGATTTCCTCGGCTGTCTTTCCGGTGACAGAAGGGTCACTCAGCAGCGCTTTCTTTTTGTTTAAAACGATTTTGGACATATCGCCAATTTTATCCGCCCGCTTGCCATCCAAAGAGACAATCCATTCTTTATTGGAGGCCAGAGCAAAGTCTTTTTTGACATCGGCCGGCGTGTTCGCATCGACATAACCGATAATATTGGAGTCAATCCAAGCCGGTGGATTGGTGCCTGACGTGTCTTTGCTGACGCTGCTTTTATTATTATCGTTGCCTTGATTATCGTTGCCTTTAGAAGAACACCCCGTCATCAGCAGAATCATGCTCATTGCCAGGAGCAAGGCGATCAGCCGTGTGAATGTTGTTTTTTTATTAAAGTGAATCAACGTAAATACCTCCTTCGGCGGTTTGGTCGGACGAATCAACAGATTTTTTTCTCTTTTTGGACAAGACAAATCATGATAATCGACTCATCAATAATTGAATTGAAAAGATGAATATTGATGATGTTATTATAGTATAACTTTTCAATTCAAACAATATAACTTTAAAAGAGAACGTC
>CACZTE010000012.1 GCA_902784045.1 uncultured Eubacterium sp.
AAGCGCGAAAACCAGCTCATCGTAAAAAATTTGCCATTGTTCATCATCGGCGATCAGTCCCTCATCGCGAAGGGCGTCTGCCCAGAATCCCACCATGCGGTCAGCCACTTGACGCATGCTGTGTTCATAAGAAAATGGGCCTTTCAAGCCGTCTTTACGAAAATATTTGCTCGCGATAATATTGCAGGCGTTTTGTGAATAATGCGCCGGAAATTCCAAATCGTTCATTTCGAGGATGGTCTCACCGGTTTGATAATTGGTCAGGCTGACATCAACGGTCTGCCATTCAAACAAATCGTAAACTGTCCTCGGATCATTCTCCAATGCCTTTGTAAAATGCCGTTTGAACAGTGACTCAATATGCTCCATCGTTTTCCTCCTTTGCCGTCATAAACCGTTTTTTTATATTGCAAATGTATTTGCTATCTTGATGATGCGCGATAATCATACCACAGATATTGTGGATATTCAAGACCTAAAATACAATATGAACGATTTTTCAAATAATGAGATATTTTTGAGAAGCCGCGTTTTTCGCTTTAAAAAGCCAATGAAATCATTATCGTAAACAAGAAAAATTGAAAGAAAAATGAAAAAAGGGTTGATATCTCCGCTAAAAAAAGAATAGCAAGCAATAAAAAGCCGCTGTGTGATTGAAGAGATTTGGCAAATTATTCTTTGGCAAGCATCAGAAAGGCAGGTATCACAAGACCAACCCCACCGGTCCATGTGTTGCCGGCGGGGTTTGGATTTGTAGAAAAATCATTGATGAGATCCGAAATTGACCGTCTTTTATGTTGCGAATGATTACTAACGTGTTTTAATTGATTCGAAACAATCCGCGATTATCGACGTCTTGATCGTTCGGTACTATTTTTTCAACCGTGAAGGCTTCCCAGGGAATATTCACTTCGGCGCCATTGGAGATAATCTCATCCACATGCAGCAACAGCGGAAAATCCGACGCGTTGGCTTTTCCGGCGGCAATGCGAGCTCTGACGGCACGGGCTGTGCGCGTCGCGATGACCACGGATTCCAGCGTGACGCCCGCCAGGGTTTCCATCGCTTCATCAAAACTCATGCCGCGGCCGAGAAGTGTGCCGATTTTACGCGTTCTGCCGCCGAAAACCGTCACGTAAAGATCACCCGCGCCATACACGATATTGTCATCACCGCCGCCGACCATGGCCAGCAATTTTCTCATTTCACGGACGCCCTGTCCGAATAGCGCGGCCTGTGAATTGTAATGAATCGCGCCTTCGCCTTCGTTTTTTTCCGCGATGCCGACAGCGAGAGAAACGCCGAGAGCGTAGGCGTTTTTCATGGCGACAGCGCATTCCACGCCGACGACATCCGTCGAGAGGGACACGTGATAATAATCGGTGGTAAACAATTGTTTAAGGTATTTGAGCGTTTCCATATCCCGCCCGCAAAAGGCCACGGCGGAGTGATCTTTATCGGCTAACTCATAACTGGTGCAAGGGCCGCCGATGGCGTTAATGGACAGTTTTTTACCCGCTTCGGTGCTTTCCCAGAATTCGGGATATGTGATTAAATCACCGTCTTCGGTATCGATCATGCCTTTGGTCACCGAAAGCAACGGCACATTTTCGGGAATTTTCGGAAGCACCGTTTCAGCAAACCAATCAACACCGAAACTCGACACACCGCCCAGCACGGCGTCGGCGCCTTTTAATGCCGTTTCCAGTTCTTCCACTTGATAATATTTGACGCCGTCATGCAATGTCCGTTTTAAGTTTAAATGGTAGTTGTCTTCGCGCAGTCGATCGATGATTTCACGGTCAAGGGGGGTCCCCACAAGCCGCACTTCATGTCCGTTTTCAAAAGCGGGAAAGGTTAAGGCCGATGCCATTTGGCCGGCGCCGACAAAGGTAATAATACTCATTTTTTCCTCCTGATTATCCGGTTTCAGAGCAATGTTCGCGGATGCTCTGATTTTTCGAGTTGAGCCTTAAAATAAAACCCATATGATAAGACTGACTCATGGTTCGCGCGGTTTTAACTTAGCGGCTTTCCTCTTGCCGATGACTGTTTCTCTATTCGTTAATTATAAAGCATATTAACCCGACGTCAAGTCTGTTTTTGAGAGAAATGTTGTTTCGTTTCCGGACGGTCAGACTCTGAATGAACGCGGCGCGCGCCCTTGCCGTACCCTTGACAAAAAAAGCCATAAAGGCTAACATAATGACGTTTCATTCACACGCGAAGAGGAGGAAAAAATGATAGAAATCGAAGATAAAGTTCTTGCCGTAGTTGAAGGCAAGGAAATTAAAGCTTCCCAATTAAACCTTTTGATTAATCAGGCGCCCGATGACCAGCAAGCGCAATTTCGCACCCACGAAGGCCGCAGACAATTGCTCAACGAAATGATCGGTCAGGAATTATTTTATCTGGAAGCCAAAGACAATCACATCGAAGAAACCGAGGAATACCAAAAAGAATTTGAGGAAATGAAAGAAAAATTTCTCAAATCCTATATGATTTCCCATTTTATGACCGGTGTTGACGTGCCCGATGAAGAAGTCCGCGCCTATTACGATGAAAATCCCAAACAGTTTATCGCGCCGGATCACGTTCGCGCCAGCCATATTCTGGTGCCCGCCGAACAACAGGCCATTGACATTATCGAAGAAATCAAATCGGGGAAAAAATCCTTTGAACAGGCTGCCAAAGATTATTCACTGGATAATTCCAAAGCCAACGGCGGCGACCTGGGTTACTTCCCCAAAGGCAAAATGGTTCCGGTTTTTGAACAGGCGGCCTTCGCCCTGGACGTGGGAGAAATGACCGACAAACCCGTCAAAAGCGAATTCGGTTACCATATCATCAAAGTGACCGATAAAAAAATCGGTGAAACCGCGCCCTACAGCGCCGTCAAAGACAGCCTGAAAAAATATCTGCTCGGCATGAAACAAAACCGCGCGTATATCAACAAAATCGAAGATCTCAAAGAAATCTACAAAGTGGAATACAAGACAGGCTTCTAACGCGCCGCGTCTTTTAAAACCCCGGCTTCGGGGTTTTTTTGATTGTAAAACGCGCT
>CACZTE010000013.1 GCA_902784045.1 uncultured Eubacterium sp.
CCGTTGGTCGGCGTTATCATCAGTGAAGCGGTGGGGTTTGTCATCGCGATGATCACAAAAAGTGAATACGGCGGATGGTGGCTTTACGCCTTCGGCGCCATCGGGTTGTTAATCGGTTTGGTGATTCAGCATCATCGGCTGCCCGCGGACAGAATCACCCTGGCCATCTTCGGCTTTTTAACCACGTTTATCATATACGGCGGCATTATGAATATCGCGGCGATGGTGATGTCTGCGGCAATACCGGGATCGGAAGTCGCGATTAACTGGACATCGCTGAAAGTGCTGTATATTTCCGGGGTGCCCTATGACGGCGTTCACGCGCTGGCTTCCGCCATCTTTTGCGCGCTGTTGGGTCCGCCCATGATTGAAAAAGTCGAACGGGTAAAAATAAAATACGGATTATATCAAGTTGATTCGCGCACTTAAAAATAAGCAGTGAAGGAGTAAAAAAAATGAGAAAAACATTGCGAGCCTTGTTGTTATTTCTGGTAATGGCGGTTTCAGTTGGAATGTTGGCGGGATGCAGCGATCCTCTCAGCATGCTTACCGGGGCAAATAACGCGAATTCAAACAGCGGTGAAGTGATAGAACTGGCTGATAATACGGATATTCCGGAAGACGGGGTGATAAAAGCTGCCCAGTTTCGGAGCATTGCCGGTAAAGATCGAACCGTGACCTTTACGGGAAAAAGCAACGGTGTGGAATATATTTGGTCTTATAACGGCAAGAATATCAAAAATCCCGCCGATCAAAATCTCAAAATTGACGTCGTAACAGCGTCTGACGACCTTAATAAAGTCAAAACCTTGGCCAACAGCGCTCCCGAAGGCGTCGGCGTCACCATTAAACAGACCAGCGGATTTATTACAGTCCCGAGACTCACGCTAAAAATGGGAAAAAAATGGGATGTCAATGCCGGGATTTTCCTAAAATATCTTAAAAAGGAAAATCAAGTCACCAAAATATCGGCAATCACCTTTGATAAACAAGTGCAGGATCAAACGGTGATGACGTTTAACGTTACCCAGGGAGGAGACACCTATTACGCTGTATGCGGAAAGAGCGGCAGTAGCGAGCCAACAGCGCAAGACGGCACAGGAACGACGGGCTCCGGCGGATCATCTTCGTCATCATCATCGGGAAGCGACTCAACCGGTGGCGGAGGCGACGGCTCCAACACAGTAACCATCTCCATCAGCTGCGCGACGATCTTAAACAATATGGACAAGCTCAATAACAGTAAAAAAGAATTTGTTCCTGCCGATGGATGGATCTTAAAACCGACGCAGGTGACATTTACCGAAGGTCAAAATATTCATGATGTCCTCCAAAAGGTCTGTCAAGAAAATGGCATTCAAATGGATTCCGATTTTACACCGGCCTATAATTCGGCATATGTCCGCGGCATCAATCAGATTTATGAATTTGATTGCGGTGACTTGTCGGGATGGATGTTCAAGGTTAACGGTTGGTTCCCCAATTACGGCGCCAGTCAATACAATGTTAAAGGCGGCGATGTCATCGACTGGGTATACACCTGCGATCTTGGTAAGGATGTCGGGGACAATTCACAATACTAAAGGATTCAAATATGGATCAATTTTCCACTTATCACCCGGCGATTAATTTCTTTTATTTCGCCGGAGTGATTTTAATGGCTATGTTTTTTAACCATCCGGTGATGATGGCGGAAGCTTTATTCGCGGCGGTGCTGTATTCTTTCTTCACTTTGGGAGCGGAAAGAGCCCTCCGCTTCAATTTGCTTGCCATGGTTCCCATTTTGTTGATTGCCGTTTTGTTTAATCCGTTGTTTAATCATTACGGCGTTCATATTTTGGGCTATTTCCCCAATGGTAATCCGATTACGCTGGAATCCATTATCTATGGCTTTGTCATGGGCGTGATGCTTGTTACGGTCATCATTTGGTTTTCCTCATACAACAAAGTGATGACCAGCGATAAATTTGTCTATCTTTTTGGACGGCTGATTCCCGCGCTTTCATTGATTTTATCAATGGTTTTGCGTTTTGTGCCGCGGTTTAAAAAACAGCTTGAAGTCATTTCCAACGGACAAAAATGCATTGGAAGAGATATCAACACCGGTAATATCATTGAGCGGGCGAAGCACGGCATCCGAATCATCTCGATTATGATCACCTGGGCATTGGAGAATGCCATCGAAACGGCCGACAGCATGCGGGCGAGGGGTTACGGTTTAAAAGGCCGGACGGCTTTTTCCATTTTCCGTTTTGATAATCGGGACGCAATCGCTGCGATTCTTATGGGACTGGCTTTTGTCATCACCTGTATCGGCCTTGCTCTGGGAGCCGGTGCCGTGCAGTATAATCCCTATTTTAAAGCCGCGGGCATCAATCCTGTGACGCCTCTTAGTTTAGTAACGTTTATTTGTTATTTCTTGTTTTGTTTAAGCCCTGTCATTATTGATATACTGGGAGATTACAGGTGGCGGCGGCTCAGAAACAGTCAGGAAACGGGCATCAGCATGACCGGAGCCGACGAAAGTCTTAGAAACGCGATGTTCGGTACACCGACGTCAGATGAGAACAATATTACGGATGACGAAAGGATGTCGAAAGGAAAAATCAAGCTATGGACATGATCAATGTTGAGAATTTTAACTTTGCTTATCCCGAAGCATCGAAACCGACCATCACGGATATCAATCTAACCATCAAAGAGGGAAGCTTTAACGTGCTCTGCGGAAAAAGCGGGTGCGGTAAAACAACATTACTCAGACAATTTAAGACTGTTCTTGCGCCTCATGGGAAAAAGACGGGATTAATCAAATACAAAGACAAACTGATCGATGAACTCGATCACCGCACGCAGGCTGAGGCCATCGGCTATGTGCTTCAAAATCCAGACAATCAAATTGTAACGGATAAAGTTTGGCATGAACTGGCATTCGGTTTGGAAAGTCTTGGTTTTGATAACGCCACGATTCGTCTGCGCGTTGCAGAAATGGCATCCTATTTTGGGATTCAGGCCTGGTTTTACCGCGATGTCGCTGAGCTTTCCGGCGGGCAAAAACAGCTTTTGAATTTGGCTTCTGTCATGGCCATGCATCCGGAAATTCTTATATTGGATGAACCGACATCACAGCTCGATCCCATCGCGGCATCGGATTTTTTGGAAACCGTTAAAAAAATCAATCGTGATCTGGGAACGACCATCATCATGACCGAGCATCGCCTCGAAGACATCTTTCCGGCGGCGGATCAAGTAATCGTCATGGATCAAGGCCGGATCATTGCCATCGGCAATCCCCGTGAAGTCGGCGTTAAACTTAATCTGGATAACCATGATATGTTCGAAGCAATGCCGGCTCCAATGAAGATATTCGCCGGTGTGGACGGAATGGATTCAGACAATGCCAAAGACATTTGCCCTTTAACCGTTCGGGAAGGCAGACAATGGTTGACCGGGCATTACGCGAATCAAAAACCGCAATTTGTCAAAGTCAGCGAAGCCAGGCGAAAACCGCAGGTGGAACATAAAGATCCGATTATTACTTTAAAAGATGTGTGGTTTCGTTATGATAAGGAACTGCCGGATGTGGTTCGGGATTTGTCGATGAATATTTATCCGGGAGAAATTTTCGCGATCGTTGGCGGAAACGGAACCGGAAAAACAACGACACTTTCCTTGATTAGCGGCGTGAACAAACCATATCGCGGAAAGATTAACATTGAAGGAAAACCCGTCGGACGAATGAGCGGCGTTGAACGGTTTCGTGGGTTAATCGGCGTGCTACCCCAAAATCCACAAAGTCTTTTTGTCAAAAAAACTGTCGAGCTTGATTTATATGAAGTCATCGGTGGCACTCGTGAAGGCAAAAGCAAAGAATATCAAAAGGATATGCCGAAAGAAACAGCAGTGACGGGTATGGCAAAGCTCATGCATATTGATAATCTGATGGATAGACATCCGTATGACTTGTCCGGTGGAGAACAACAGCGTTTGGCACTTGCGAAGATTATGCTTTTAAATCCCAGAATCCTTTTGATGGATGAACCGACGAAAGGCCTAGACAATCATTTTAAAAAAGAACTTGCCGGTATATTATATAAACTGAAAAAACACGGCGTTACCATCATCATGGTTTCTCATGATGTGGAATTCTGCGCGGATTACACAGATCGTTGCGGACTCTTTTTTGAAGGAAATCTTGTGACTGAAAACACACCCCGCGCGTTTTTTGCCGACAACAGTTTTTATACCACATCGGCCAACCGCTTATCCAGACATATGTTTGAAGACGCGATTACCGCGGATGATGTGATAGATTGCTGTTTGCAAAATGATCGATAAAAATAACGATAAAACAGGAAAGGAGATGTTTATGACGACAGCTGAATCGACGGCTTTTAATGCCGATGCTTTTTTGGAAGCGTATCTAAACGGTGATGATACGGTCAAAGTGCCGAAAACCGTCGAGCAGGATGATACCGTCTCCTGGGAGCCACCTGAAGGTCCTGAAATTACTGTTGCGCCAAAAAATGGCAAACTCAGCAAACGTACTTGGGCCGCGATCATCGCGATTTTCGTTTTAATTCCCATCACCATTTGGATAGGGTTGAATTTTTTGGGTGACCGCAAATACTATTTTATTAGTATGGCCATTGTCATTTATACCATTTTGCCCTTTGTGATGGTATTTGAAGGCAGAAAACCAAAGGCCAGGGAATTGATGGTACTGGCCGTGATGGCGGGCATTGCGGTTGTGGGTCGCGCGGCATTCTTTATGCTTCCCCAATTCAAACCGGTGACGGCCATTGTCATTATTACCGCAGTTTGCTTCGGCGCTGAATCCGGATTTTTGGTCGGCGCGCTTTCCGGCTTTGTCTCTAATTTTTTCATGGGGCAAGGACCATGGACACCCTATCAGATGTTTGCCTGGGGGATTATCGGATTTCTCGCCGGAATTCTTTTTACCAAGGGAAAATTAAAAGCAACACGGACATCCCTTTGTGTTTACGGTTTTTTATCGACGTTTTTTATTTACGGTTTTATTATGAATACCGCAAGCCCGTTGATGTTTTATCAGGGAACAATGACACTGGAAATGTTTATTCCCTATTATGTGACGGGTGCTCCTTTTGATTTGATTCACGCGTTGTCAACGGTATTCTTTTTATTCATCGCTGCAAAACCGATGATTGAAAAATTGGAGCGAATTAAAGTGAAATACGGTTTGATTGAAGCGCAAAACGACTAATCAAATCACAAATATCAGGCAAATTACGGAGAGGTTATGGAAAAAAAGAAATCCAGTTCAATAGAGACTCAAAAAAAGCCGCAATCAAATGAAAAAAAGGACGCGGAAAATTATAATGATGAAACATTGATGACGTCGGGTAAGGATGCTATTTCAACTCAGTCGGAACAATCTGATTCGATGATTGATTCGCATGCTTCGGGCACCGAACACATATCGGAGTCATCAGATTCTTCAAAGACAAAGGCCGATTTATATTCAGAGCGGCAGGAGGCAGTATATTCAGAGAAAACCGATAAAGGCAGTGATGGCGTTTCCTCAAAAGGATCTGTAACGCGGGATCAAAATCGTCAAGCCGATCTTATGAACGATGAAGAAACTCAGCGAACGACTGTTCTTTCGATCATTCCCACAGAAAAAGAATCGGATGAGCCGATGCTCTTTCAAAAAGAAAAAATCCGCAAGCATAAAACTTATTTACATGTGCGCGGCTGGCTTCTTGTCGCGCTGATGTTTGTGCTTTCGGTCGGCGCAACAGCTCTAACTTTCATTACCATCGAGCGGCTGTACATCAATTTAGCTCCTTTTCTCGGCGCTTATTTCGGCCTTTTTGCCGTTGTTGCCTTGCTTCATGTTTTAATCAATGTGAACAGGCTGCCATATTGGGGCTTTACACTGTTTCCGATTGTTATGATTGCCTTAACGGGCGTAATTCTTTTGGCTTTTCAGCAATACGTTGATCTTATATTTTATATGTATGTCATTATCGGTATCTGGGGAGTGGCCATGTTGGCTTTTGTGCACAGCATGCTTCTTAAAGGTCTGATGCCCAAAGGATGGTTATTCCTGATGGTTCCGTCCATTATAGTTGTTGCGGCCAGTGTGATTTTTTCGTTTTATCCTTTCGTATTATCGTATGGGGATTCCATTGGGATAATTTATGACGCTGTAAGCTCTGTCACACCGCTGATGATTACTCGGGGATTTTTCATCGCGATTTCGATTGTGATGTTTATCGACGCGCTCATCTGGTTTATTGTGAAGGTGCGGGAAAAAGATCGACTGGGTTTAACCCAAACCCCAAAAAAGAAGTCTCAAAACACAACAAAAACATCGGTAGAATCAAAATCCAATCAAGATGAAACAATGGAAAAAACAGAAAACCAGGATAAGCAGCTAAGCAGTCAGGTTGATTTTGAAACAGAATAATTGACTCTGAGTTGTTTAAAAGTCGGTGAGAAAAGATTGATTTAAGTATAAAATCGGCATATGCCGATTTTTGCTTTTTCCTAAGTGATTACAATGCCTGAAAAGGAGTGTCCGGAAATGATAGTCAACAGTGATA
>CACZTE010000014.1 GCA_902784045.1 uncultured Eubacterium sp.
GCCCGCGTCGGCGAGCAGAGCCAGAATTTCAATGCCGTCTCCGACAGCGTCTTTCGCTAATTCGATGGTGGGAATATCGGCGTCGGCCTGATTTCCCGAGAATGCCTTGCGGGCCGCGTCCTGAGCTTTTGTAGCTTCTTCTTCTCCGTGAATCAGCTTGGTGACTTCAAAGGCCAGCACTTCTTTCGCGTGATTGATTTTTTCATCTTTTAACGCGCCGAGTTCCCGCACTTGTTCCATCGGCAGGAAGGTCAAAAGCGCGAGGCATTTTTCGACATCGGCATCTCCGACATTTCGCCAGTATTGATAGAATTCGTAAGGTGATGTTTTTTCGGGATCCAGCCAAAGCGCGCCTTTGGCGGTCTTGCCCATCTTGATGCCTTCGCTGGTGGTTAAAAGCGAGAAAGTCATACCGTAGACATCTTCTTGTTTTTTACGTCTGACAAGTTCGACACCGGCTATGATATTGGACCATTGATCATTGCCGCCGAATTCCATTTTACAGCCGTAATCCTCATGAAGTCTGTAAAAATCATAAGCCTGCAGGAGCATATAGTTAAATTCCAAAAACGTCAGACCTTTTTCCATACGGTTTTTATAACATTCAGCAGTCAGCATGCGGTTGACCGAAAAATGTTTGCCGATATCACGCAAAAAGTTGATGTAATTGAGATCTAAAATCCAGTCGGCATTATCGACCATGATGGCTTTGCCGTCTTCAAAGGTTAAAAACTTTTCGAATACTTTTTTGAATTTATTCGCGTTATCGGCGATACGTTCGCGAGTCATTACCTGGCGCATATCTGTTCTTCCGGAGGGATCGCCGATCATGGTGGTGCCGCCGCCGATTAACGCGATGGGACGATGTCCGAATTTTTGCATATGCGCCATCACCATAATTTGAATAAAATGGCCGATATGCAGGCTGTCCGCCGTTGGGTCAAAACCGATATAGAAAGTCACCTGCTCATTGGCAAGCAATTGTTTGATTTCTTCTTCATGGGTGCATTGTTCGATATATCCGCGTTCCGTTAATACGTCATATACGTTTTGTTGCATCAGTTTCTCCTTATCTTTGAAATGCGTATTGGTATTATCTTATCATTTTCACACAAGTTTTTAAACACTTTAGCTAAAAAAATGATATACTATATAAAAAATCGGTTTATTCGTTTTTTTTAACCCTCAATCAACCGTAAAGGAGATTAAGATGCTTCCCTATCTGTTATTAATGATTGGATGTATTCTGATCGATCAGTTCACCAAAATATTAGCACGTGTTTTTTTAAGCGGTGTACAGACGGTTCCACTCATTCCCGGTGTTTTACATTTGACCTTTTCCCAAAATACCGGCGCGGCTTTCAGCCTGTTCACCGGATGGAACGTCATTTTGCTTATAATTAGCGCTGTGATTATTGCGGGTTTAGGATTTGGCCTGTATTCTCTACCGAAACATCAAGGATTTCGTAACCTTAATTTGGCTATTACCCTTATTATGGGCGGCGCAATCGGTAATTTCATTGACCGCCTTTTTGCCGGTGCTGTCACTGATTTTATCGATTTTCGTTTAATCGGATTTCCTATTTTTAATGTCGCGGATATTTGCGTCGTCTGCGGCGCGATTCTCGCCGTATTATATTTTATTCGCAGTTATGTGAATGTACCGAGAATGACCGATATCCGAAAAAGCGCTCCACCTTCCAATGCTTCTGAAACCATGCCCGCCGGCGGTTCGAAAGTGATTTCGACAATCAAAAAACATAAAGATCAAAGCCAACAGAAAAAAGGCAAAAAAATTTCTATCAATCAACCGGCGAAAACACAGACGCACACAAAAACGCCTCCCGCACAGCGCGCCACTAAGAAAAAAGACAATCGCATCAAATGGAATCCGCCGTCCAAGCCGGAATAAAACGCATTGTTTTTTAACCTTATCGCTCTTTAACGCAGTATCCGGTAAAGTCATTTTATTTGATTAATCCGTTTGTCTTTTTCTTCGTTCAATCTCATATTTAAATCATAACCGCCGGCATAGCCGGCGGTTAGTACTGTCCCTATAAGGGACTATTACCGGCTATCACTATAGTGGCATTGAACATAATATCAATCGCATATTGTTCCCAACTAACGCTAAAGCGTTTTTTCTTTTTGTTTTGATTTACTGGCTCACCCGTAAACGGGTCAATATATTCCCTCATCGTTATTTGATCTGATAAATAGTCTTCCATTTGTTGATTTTGAATATACGTTTGTATTTTCTTTGCATTCTTTCCTACTGTATTTACATAGTAATCTCTACACCAGAAATGTCGATTCCCATATTTATATTTTAATTTTGCATGCCGATCAAATATCATTAAGCTACTTTTCCCTTTAAATAGCCCATTATTTCTAGCACGCTATATTTTGGTGGAATTTCTATCAGCATGCGTTTATGATCTGGGCAACATTCTGCTTCTATTATATTTATCCCTTTTCTCTCACATTTTTCTCTCAGTATTTTTTAATATCTTTTTTTATTTTTCCATAGATGATTTGTCTTCTGTATTTTGGTGCGAATACAATATGATACTTTCAATTCCACGTTGTATGTGATAGACTATTTTTGTCCATTTAGGCATACCTCCTTGATATATTTAATGCGATTGGCAAATCTACATTAACATCTCTCTTGGAGTTTTTTTACTTGAATCTAAAGAATTCTGATTACCCCGGCATAGCCGGAGGTTTATTGGTTGATACCAATAAAAAACAACAGCCTCTCAACAAAAAGCTGTTGTTTTTGGTTAGATGTCTCACTGCAATCCGGATCATCCGCTTGGAACAGCGAATCCTTACTTAAGCACTTCTCGTCTCAAACAGATTTCACATAAAGAATTGGATAACCGAAAGACCGAAAATATCCGCGATACCGTGCCCCAGTGCATAAGGGAAAATGTTTTTGGAATCATCACGATAATACAAAATTACCATGAGAAGGCCAAAAGCCACACCGATGCACAAAGCGCTTACCATGCCTTGATAAGTATGAAAACTCGTTCTGACAAGAATTGAAAAGGGCAAAACCCATTTAAAATCTCTTGAAGAAACCGAGAAACAAAGACCGAGAAAATAAAATTCTTCATAAAATCCGTTAAAAGCGGCATAAAGAACATCCGCGGTTCCCGTCCCGGCGAGCATCGCGAATATAGGTTCGGGAATCGCAAGCGCCGAAAAGGGAACGTTTAAAACAAAATCGCACACGTCGCACAAAAACGCGGACGCAACGAAAATCAAACAACCGTAAGCAATGGCTTTGAGGGAAATTTTAAAATTGAGAATCCTGAAATCAAAACCTCTTGCCCACAAATATAATAGTGCCGCAAATAGATACAAAGCCTGAAGACAAAGCGTCGTATACGTTTCGGCTGCCGATGTGGAATAGCCTATACTTTCCGCAAGAGAAATCTCCCCGGTGGCCATCATGATGTAATATTCCGTCGACGTATAAATCGCTTCTCCCCACATAATTACTGTTAAAATCAGGATATCAAACCAGGCAAGAGTCTGCCGTTCCCCACAGAGAAATCCCAGGGCGCTGTCTTTTAATTCTCCGAAACCGGAACGCGCGCTCACCACCGGTTGAGCCCCGACATCCATCCGAATGCCAACAGCAGCGCCAGCGTCATCACGCCCGACATAATCGTCCACGCCGAAAGGAGCTATTGATACAACATTCTCATCATTCATACTATTTCCTCTTTGTCCTTAAGATTAATCGCATCTTTTAAAATAGCCGGCTCTCAAGATGTGATATTGTCGTTATTATAAACACATTCCATTAAAAACAGCTTTTGATTTGCTTATGGTTTTCTTTAGCCCTCCATCCTGAAACGGGCATGCTTTTTTCACAAGACACTTTAAAAAAGATAGCTCAGCCTTAATTCTTAAATACAGAAGAAAATGAGCGTCTTCTCCTTGACATAATATACCCCCATAGGTATAATCAAGCAAAGAAAATATACCCATATGGGTATACGAGGAGGTGATCATATGAAAAAAACAAATTCTCAATCCGGACAAATTGTTCTTCCCAAATGGAAGGCTTCGGACATTGAAAAGATTTTTGACTTCGGCGGAATCCCCCTTAAAATTACGCTGATTGTGGTGAGCGGCATCGCGCTTCTCATGCAAATCATATTTGAGCAGTGGCTAAAGATTTATCTTCCTTTTGATTTATCCTGGATTGCCGTTTTGCTTTGCGGTTTACCGATTGTTTTTGAGGCCGCGTACAATCTCATCACCCGTTTTGACATCAAAGCCGATGTCCTTGTTGCCCTGGCATTGATCGCTTCAGTCGTGATTGGTCAGATCTTCGCGGCTGGGGAAATCGCCGTGATTATGCAACTCGGCGCTCTCTTAGAAGAATTGACAACTGCCAAAGCACAGGCAGGCATCGAAAAACTGGTTCGTATGACACCTACGACCGCTCGTGTGATCACCGATGATGAAGAGCGGATCATTCACGCTGAAAATATCCTTATCGGCGACAAGCTAAAAATCTTACCGGGAGAGACGATTCCCGTTGACGGATTAATTATCATCGGAAAAACCAGTGTCAATGAATCGTCGATGACCGGTGAATCCTTTCCCGTCGATAAAACCGCAGGTGATTCTGTTATGAGTGGAACGATTAACGGATATGGCGCCTTTGAAATGACGGCAACCAAAGCGTCGGAAGACAGTGCGATTCAACGCCTGATTAAACTGGTCAAAGATACCGATGCCGATAAGGCCAAAATCGTCAGACTTGCTGACCGTATTGCCACATGGATCGTCATCACCGCGTTAATTTCCGCCATATTAACTTGGGCGGTCAGCGGTGAAATCATTCGCGCTGTTACCATTTTGGTCGTATTTTGTCCCTGCTCTTTAATTCTCGCCACGCCGACGGCTGTCATGGCGGCAATGGAAAACGCGACTTCCCATGGATTTTTGGTTAAAGCGGGCGACGCCCTTGAACGGCTTTCCAAAACCACACATATTGTCTTTGATAAAACAGGTACATTAACTCACGGAACGCCGAGAGTACAGCATGTGTTTTCTGTATCGGATTATTCACCTGAAATAATACTTGAGTTTGCCGCTACTGTAGAAAGCAATTCCGAACATCCTTTGGGAAAAGCTATCGTGTCGGAATATCATAAAGCTGTCAAAAAAGCATCGGATTTTGAAATGATTCCCGGTGAAGGGGTTAAAGCGCGAATAGACGGTCAGTGTATCGCTGTCGGCAATCAAAAATTCATGCAAAGAGAAGCCATCGACATTCGCAGAGGAGATCAAATTAATTTCGATAGAGACAATGCAATTGTCGTTTATGTCGCCGCGGGTGACAGCTTAATCGGCATTATTGCCTTATCGGATACGCTAAGGGAAAACGCTGAGATTGTTATTCGCCGGTTAAAAGAAGAACATATCACACCGGTATTGTTAACCGGCGATCGATTGAGCACCGCCAAAAACATTGCGAACAAAATCAATATTGATCAAATCTACGCTGAATGTCTCCCGGAAAACAAACTGGAGCACATTCATGAAATCCAAAACAGCGGTGGAACAGTATGCATGATCGGTGATGGTTTAAACGACGCACCGGCCCTCAAAAAATCTGATATCGGCATAGCCATGGGCGGAATCGGAAGCGATATTGCCATTGAATCGGCAGACATCGCGTTAATAAACGATGAAATCAAAGAACTCCCCCATCTGTTTGCACTATCAACAAAAATGATGACAACTATCAAACAAAATCTTGTTTTCTCAATGTCCCTCAATTTTATCGCGATCATCCTTGCGATGACCGGAATGATCAACCCTGTTGTAGGCGCGCTCGTTCATAACCTGGGTAGCATATTGGTTATTATCAACGCGGCGCTTCTTCTGACTTGGAAAAACAAACGCTGGTTCTCTGTTTTGCTTAAAAAGTAAGGGTATTGAAATACGGATTTATTATCATACAAAGGTCAAAAGGGGTTATCTTTTGGCCTTTTTTACTTTCGAAAGTGAC
>CACZTE010000015.1 GCA_902784045.1 uncultured Eubacterium sp.
TACCGATGTGGACGACAAAATCATCAACAGAAGTCATGAAGAAGGCATCAGCGCCAAAGAAGTCGCTGATAAATATATCGAAGAATATTTTAAAGATGCCGACGCTTTGGGCATCCGCCGTGCCGACGTGCATCCCCGAGTCTCTGAGACCATATCTGATATCATCGCGATGGTAGAAAAACTCATTGACAACGATATGGCATACGATATTGACGGAAATGTCTATTTTTCCGTAGATAAATTCCCAGCATACGGCAAGCTTTCCGGTCAAAACATCGATGATCTCAAAGTCGGTGCCCGCATCGATGTCAACGATGAAAAACGAAGTCCCCTGGATTTTGCCGTTTGGAAAAAAGCCAAAGAAGGCGAACCCTACTGGGAATCTCCCTGGGGAAAAGGTCGTCCCGGATGGCACATCGAATGCTCGGCAATGAGCCAGAAATACCTGGGAACGACCATCGATATCCACGGCGGCGGCAAAGATTTGGTTTTCCCCCATCACGAGAATGAAATCGCCCAATCAGAAGGCGCATCGGGAGAACCTTTCTGCCATTATTGGGTTCACAACGGCTATATCAATATCGATGGAACCAAAATGTCAAAATCCAAAGGCAATTTCTTCACCGTCCGCGACATCTCGCAAACCTACGATTTGGAAAATGTCAGAATGTTTATGCTGATGTCCCATTACCGCTCTCCCATCGATTTTAACGAAGAAATTCTAGCTCAAGCCAAAAGCGCGTTGGAACGTCTCTACAATGCCAAATTCCAGATGGAATACCTTATGGAAAACGCCAAAAGCGATGGCATGACACCGGAAGAGCAAACATGGGTCGACAGCCTCAATGGATACAAAAACGCCTATATTGATGCAATGAATGATGATCTCAACACAGCCGATGCCATCGCGGCCATCTTTGATTTGGTCAAAGATGCCAACGTTCATTTAAACGAAACTTCTTCTAAAGCCGCTGTTTCCGCCGCTTATGATCTTTTTAAAGAACTCACTGATGTTATCGGTATTGCGCAAAAAGACAAAAACAACGACCTGAACACGGAGATCGAAGCGTTAATCGAAAAGAGACAGGCAGCCAGAAAAGCGAAAGATTTTAAAACAGCCGATGCAATCCGTGATGATTTAGCTGCAAGAGGCATTGTATTGGAAGACACACGAGAAGGCGTTAAATGGAAAAAAATTTGACAGACCTGTCAACACGAGAATCTTCTCCCGAAATCCTGTTTCGCGAAACCCGTAATGACGCTGACTGTCGAATGACAAATCCCTTAACCCTTGCCTTTATCGGAGATGCTGTCTATTCCTATTATGTTAGGCGATATTTGATTGCCAAAACCAATATGAATGTAGATCACCTCACCAAAGCTTCCGTGAATTACGTCAAAGCGGAAGCACAGGCCTACGCAATTCATCATATGGACAATTTGCTCACCGAAACAGAAAAAGCCTATGTCCGCCGTGGCAGAAACACTAAAAGCATCCCTCCGAAACACGCAGATAAAATGGATTATCGCTACGCAACGGGATTTGAAACTTTGTTGGGATACCTTAGTTTGACCAATCAAAATAATAGACTAGAATTCCTTGTCGCGGCAGCCATTTCGATTTGTGAAGAACGAAGAGAAGACTAAACATATAATATATTTAGTATCAAAAATCTATATCTAAAATACTGCGCTTAGTCTTGCAACTATTTAAAAAATATTAGGTCCCGCCGGGGGCCTTTTTGATTTATCTATGCTGCTAAAACTGGTGAGTGACTATTACGGAGACGCACTAACACATAAAAAATATAGTTATCGATAATTCAACATATTCTCGGCAAAAGTTCACCGCTGGGTTCAGGTAAAAATCTTTCTGTTCCGATATCCGTCACAATTGTTACGCGGCCAACGTTTTTTGATACTACTTCTCCGATAACAGTAGCATTCTCACCATGGCGCTCATTTCGCAAAGCAGAAACCAAAGCATCCGCATCTTCTTTTGGCGCGAATACAACATATCTACCTTCACAAGCCAAATATAATGGATCAAGCCCCAACATAGAGGTTAAACTTTTTACCGGAGGCGCAACAGGAATAGCCTCATCTACTAGGCGAATTCCGACCCCTGATGCTTTCGCGATTTCATAAAGCACTGTTCCGACACCGCCGCGTGTCGCGTCACGAATCGTATCTATTTGATCACTTACGTCAAGCATACGCGATACCAAATGCGCCAAAGGCGCATCATCACTTTCAATGTCCGCGTGAAAGCCAAAATCTTCTCTTGCGAGTAGAATCGCGCTTCCATGACGACCAATATCCCCGGTTACGATTACTGCGTCGCCTGGCATCGCCTGATCTCCCGAAATGTAAATGTATGAAGGCAAAGTGCCAATGCATGTCGTCGTAATATAAAGCCCGTCAACCTGACCATGACCGACAACTTTAGTATCGCCGGCCACAATGGAAACACCGGCCTCAAAGGCAGTCTCAGCCATGGATTTAACAATCTCTTCAAGTTCCTCAAAAGAAAACCCTTCTTCGATAACAAAAGCCGCTGTAAGATATTTAGGCATCGCTCCCATACATGCCACATCATTGACCGAACCACATACGGACAGACGGCCGATATTACCACCGGGAAAAAAACGAGGCGAAACAATAAAGCTATCGGTGGAAGTTACAATTTGCTCATCAAAGCCAGGCAAAACAGCCGCGTCGTCCGCCGTCAAAAGCGGATTGTTGAAATGTTTTTTAAAAACATCTCGAATTAAACGGTCGGTTTGTTTTCCGCCGGCGCCATGAACCATTTGAATCGTTTTATTCATCATTTATCTCCTGAATGCTGGACTTTTTCCAGCCCAAAACTATTTAACTTATCTGTTCCGTAATAAGCTTGCCCGAGGGCGATACCTCCATCATTTGTAGGAACCATTTTCTGAGTGAACACTTCAAATCCTTCTTCCTTCAAACGTTTTTCCGTCTCGCTTAACAATAAGACATTTTGAAAAACTCCCCCGCTCAAAGCGACTTTATTGATTTTCGCAATATTTCTACAGCATTTTGCGCCTTTTATAATACATTCCGCTATAAATTTATGAAATACTGCGGCAAGTCTTTCTGTTTTTTCATCCTTTAATAGTGATTCAACAATTATCCGAATGATCACGTCTGTTGATATTTCAAATAATTTTTCATGTCCATCATCACCGCCAATCACTTGTCTTTTACAAAAACTATTGTCTCTTTCTACATCTTTAATCAACGATGAATGCACAAGTGAAACAACACGATTTCTTGCCGCGTATTCCAGCGAAACAGCCGCTTCCCCCTCGAAGGATGATACTTTTTTTATTCCAAGTAGCGCACTGACTGCGTCAAATAGTCTTCCGACCGAGGTAGATGTCACGGTATTAATCCCCGCTTGAATCATCTTCTGTGTGCGATGAACAGTAGATTTATCACAAAGGTTTAATCGAAGCGCTATCTTCTCGGCTTCATCGACGCCGTATAAATCAATCAAGAATGCCAAAGCGATGCGATAACCCTCTTTGATGGCCATATCCCCCCCGGTTTGTTTAAAAGGTTTAATGCTGCCGATACGCGAAAATTTTTCGGGAGACGAAATCAAAAACTCTCCTCCCCAAATCGTTCCGTCAGTGCCAAACCCGGTACCATCGAACGCAACGCCGATTACAGGCTCCGATATGTTATTTTCCGCCATGCATGATAAAATGTGAGCGTAATGA
>CACZTE010000016.1 GCA_902784045.1 uncultured Eubacterium sp.
AGTATTGCTTAATATCCTGATACGATTATCCGATTTAGCGGCTTCTTGAACGAAGTCCATCGCGCGATCGCTTCCACAATCATCGATAAAGATCATCTCGATCTCCTGTAAACTTTGAGCACGAAGCGATTTGATACATCGTTCAATGAGTAAGCCGGGATTCCAAACCGGAATGATAACCGACACTTTAATCATGACGAATACTCCTTCATAACCTCTCCATAAAAAAGTATATAACGCAAACGATGCAAAAAAATGATGACATGAGCCAATAGGCAGACGCCATTTAAGCAATTAAGTATTTCTCAAAGCAAATTGTCGGGAGAAGCGCCTTTTGTAAAATGTTAACTTGACATGATTCTTATGTTCTATTTCTTTTTTATTTGCGACAGCGCCCATCTAAAGGATTCGCGAAAATCCTTTCTGATAAAGAATAATCCCAGGTACACCGCCGGAACAATTGTCACACAACCTGCAATTCTTATCATCAGTGTCTGCCAAATCGTATTGAAATTGATCTTTTGAAAAAGGATGTAAGAAATCGCTCCAACCAACAAAGTTATCAACAAACAACATCCTGAATTGAATATGATTGATCCAATCCTACTTAAAACATCTGTCCGCTGATAAGCATTTGACAATGATCCTTTATAAGCATATAGCCAGTAAGAAAGGACAGTATCGATGAGATAGAGCAGAAAGACCAATTGTAAATTGATATCTGCCGGATAGCTACCTTTTATCAGAAACCTCAAAAAGGGAGTTATTGATAATCCCAAACCCAACACAACAAATCCTATGATTCTATACAGTTTTTTATATAGGTTGAGTAAAGCTCCGATCGTATAATAGTCATCCTCAACAATTGGCCTGTACATATTAAATGTGATTGCTGTCCCAACACCCAATTCAGTTAAACTTAGAACCGTAAGAATTGAGCCGAACAGCCCTCTTATTCCCACATATTCAGCGCCTAAAGTTTGGATTAAAACGGTTCTTACCAAAAATGGTAATAACAGCGTGACAATTCTATTGATGACACCGTGTTGAATTCCTCTTTTTACATTTTTCCTTTTATCCAGTTTCATTTTTACACGTTACATAAACCTGTGATTTAAACATCGCAATCACAGAATAATTGTCATTTCGTGATAAAACCCCGCGCTATACACTGTGCCATTTTATGCCTGCTTTTTGATTTGAAGTTTTTAAATTTTGTTAAGACTACTCAAAAAACTTCGCGTTTGACATTACAGTCATTTGCATCTAAATTATAGCGTTTTTCTGATGACATTTACATTATACACACGATCCTACGAATAGCTTATACATAATGGCTTTTATACCACAGATGCGTTTCTCTTTCAAGGGATATCGTCAGTCAGGCCGGTTTGTTGGCAACTCCTTGGAACAAGGGATTATTACCAGAGAACAGATTGTCTGTACAAAAACGTTGTATAACTATGCCGATCTCGGGCTCCTCAGCATCAAGAATATTGATCTTCCGGAAAAGTTACGTCCCTCGCCTATAAAGCAACGAATTCGTGAAAACAAGCGGATTCTTGGACGAAGCATCGAAGAACGCCCGGCAGAAATAGACGATCGCAGCGAGTTTGGACATTGGGAGGCAGACCTTGTTATTGGCTCAAAAAGCGGTAAAGATGATGCTTTATTCACCTTGACTGAGCGTAAAACCAGATAGTATTGGATGATCCGGATCCCGGAACGGGATCCGAACGGCGTCATGATGGCCATAGGCCTCCTTCGCAAACAGTGATGTGAGCTTCGGAACAAAATCAGTAAATTAATTACCACCGATAACAGCTCTGAATTTTCGAAGCTGTCTGAATTGGAAAACCTAAGCAAAACATTGGTCTATTTTGCTCATCCTTATTCATATTGTCAGAAAGGTTCTGTACAACGGCATCATGGCTTAATTGGACGCTTTTTCCAAATGAGTGTCTGGTTTTGATTGAAATCTGGTGTAACATCCCTCCGAGAAAATCTTAGACTATCGAAAAATGATCTTTTTATAGAATAACTTGATCGGATATATTAATTTTAAGATCTTTTTCACTCTCCAATAATTCCCAAATAATAAGTATTTCCCAAATTCAATCTTTGGTATTCCTTTATACTGTATGCCAGCAAATTCGCAAAGCTCTTTACTGTTATACATAAAAAACGGACCAATCCATGGCTTTCTTCGAGGATTCAATACGGATTTGTTGGCGTCAATGATGACGCAGTCACCATCCCTCAAATGGTTAATCGCGAGTTGATATGGATTGTTGTAATTTTGCTTATTAATAAGTATCACCCTGGCATCACGGTGACAGAAAACAGCGTTCAAGCTAATACTTCCTTGCGTCGCCGAAAATGCCTTGCAGTTTTTTAACAAGGCTACTTGTTCCATGAATCCATTTTTTTCAGGAGAAATGATTGTATACCCCAAATCGCTGAATGTTTTCTCTAAAAAACGTTCTCCAAATTCTCTAAAAC
>CACZTE010000017.1 GCA_902784045.1 uncultured Eubacterium sp.
CCCTTCAATGTATATTCAACAATTGCTTATGGGACTGCCGGGTATTATCATTGCCATTACCTTTCACGAAGCGGCTCATGGTTACGCAGCTGAATCCATGGGAGATCCCACAGCAAAAAACGCCGGGAGACTCACGCTCAATCCCCTTGCGCATATGGATCCCATCGGATTTTTATGTCTTGTTTTTCTTCGTTTTGGGTGGGCAAAACCGGTGCCCATCAATCCCAATAATTTTACTGACCGAAAAAAAGGCATTATTTTGGTTTCTTTGGCCGGATGCTTGACCAATCTGCTTTTGGGATTTATCGCCATGGCGGCATACCTTGCGGTTGAGCCTCTTAATAATGCGATTTTATCGGGCATTTTGCAAAACATATATTATTATAATGTGCTTTTCGCCGTATTCAATCTTATTCCGATTCCGCCGCTTGACGGGTCACGGGTTCTGGCGGAATTTTTGCCCTATGAAGCCGCTCAAAAATATGACAGTTTATCGCGCTATGGCTTTATTATCCTTATGATACTTATGGTAACCGGCGTTTTTTCGATGATCATCACGCCTATCGTCAATGGTATCAGCAGCGTTTTTTATATGATTTTAGCGCCGGTTATTTCATTGATATGGGGACGGTGATGACAGAAGGATTGACGGTAAGCATCGATGCTTTTGAAGGCCCCTTTGATTTGTTGCTCCATCTCATCGCCAAACACCGTATCGATATTTGCGATGTGGCCATTTCCGAAATCACAGGGCAATATCTCGCAACGGTTCGTCATTGGCAATCTATGAATATTGAAGTGGCCGGTGAATTTATTGTCATGGCATCGACATTGCTTGAAATTAAGTCAAAAAGTCTTTTGCCCAAGCGGGAAGAAAAAATAGAAGAAGAGGACGAAACTGACCTCGTTGCGAGACTTAGGCTCTACAAGGCTTTCAAATCAGTGTCCGAAGTTATCGGCGACAGACTTGAACTTGAGCGGGGTGCCTTTTACAAAGAAGGAGAATATTTGCCCAGTTGCGAGCCAAAACCGACAGTCGATGACATTGACACGCAAAAACTCAGCAGTATTTTTGGGAAAATATTAAGAAATTATATATCCGATCATACCTATAAAGCGCCACCTATTACCGTTGTGTCTGATCCTTATACCATCGAGAGTCAAACCGAACGCATTCGCATGATTTTAGCGGAAAGCGCTGAAGCTTTTCCCTTTGAAGATGTGTTAAAAGCTTATCAGAGAGGGGAGATTGCCGTGAGTTTTCAGGCGCTTTTGGAGCTATATAAAACAGGGAACATCGAAACCGAACAAACAAACAATTTCGGAAAGATATTGATTTGTAAAAAGGGAACCAACAATGACTGAATATAAACAACAGATGATAACCCAAGGCTATGATCAATATATCGGCGCTATTGAAGGCATTCTTTTTGCCGCCGGCGACGCGGTGGAGATTAGCGACATCGCTGCTGCCCTTTCCCTGTCCGTTGGCATCGTCGATCAAATTGCAGACATGATGACTTCTGTGTATGAAGACGCCTCTCGAGGCATCAGACTGATTCGTGTAGGCAGTTCGATTCAATTGTCAACAAAACCGATACTCTATCCCTATATTTCCCAGATATTATCACTCAGACAAAGCGGAACGCTTTCTCGGGCAGCCTTAGAGACACTTTCGATTATAGCCTACCGTCAGCCGATTACCCGAGTTGAGGTTGAGCAGATTCGCGGTGTATCTTCTGCGAGCTCCATCAAAAATCTACTCGATAGGGGAATGATCAGCGAAGCCGGCAGAAAAGATGCACCTGGAAGACCTTTTTTCTATAAGACGACAGACGATTTTTTGAAAGCGGCCCACGTAGAAAAACTATCTGATTTACCGGATTTTGACGCGTTTATGAATGCTTTGTTTGAAGAACGTGTGGAAGAGAATATACCCGAGGAGATTTCCCAAACAACTGTCGAAGATTCAGAAAGTTTTGATAAGTCAAAAGATATACAAGAAGAATCCTTAACCAACACTGATGTATCGGTTAAAGATGACGCTGACGATGAACCTTCGAATGAGGACCAATTCCGGGAAAAACCAACGTATGCCGGGGAGGAAAGGTAATGCGGCTTCAAAAATATATGGCTCTTTGCGGTGTGGCGTCACGGCGAAGCTGTGAAAAAATCATCGCTGAAAGGCGTGTGAGCGTAAACGGTCAGATTATTGATACACCGGGGTTTCAAGTCCATGAAAATGATGTTATCCGGGTTGACGAAAAAATCGTTACCCCCGAAACATATGAATACAAACTTTTTTACAAACCGCTGGGAGTCGTCTCCACAATGAGCGATAAACACGCGGAACGAACTGTAGCCGATTATATCAAAAGCGGCAACCGGCTTTACTGTGTCGGCCGTTTAGATGCCGATACGGAAGGGTTGATGATTCTCACCAACGATGGCGATTTAACCTTTGGCCTCACGCATCCCAGCCATGAATTTGAAAAAACCTATCGCGCCCTTGTTAAAGGTAAATTAACCGTAGGTGATGCGGCGATTTTGTCTAAAGGCGTTGAAATAGATGTAGATGGTATACCCTACACAACGTTGCCTGCTTCTGTTGAAATAAAAGAGCACAGACGCGGTGCAACGATTGTTGTGATTAAAATTTGCGAAGGGAAAAAACGTCAGGTACGAAAAATGTGCGCGGCAGTTGGACATACGGTGATTGCCCTCAAGCGAACTGCCATCGGTCAGCTTACGGACGATACGCTAAAACCCGGCGATATGCGTGATCTGACGATTGATGAAATCAATTATTTGAAACAAAGTCAAATCAAAAATTATTTTTGATTTAACAAGAATTGTGTGTGGTCGATTCAAAGATGTGTTTGGCGGAATAGAACGCGACGGCCATGATATTTATCACAAGGGATATGACAATGATAGATTTATTGAAAAGACAAACCTCATTGGCAAAAGGATTGGTGCTTGATGTGCTGTCTGAGGGAGACTCGGCAGTTGACGCAACAGCCGGCACGGGAGCCGACACGGTTTTTTTGGCAAATGTTGTTGGTGAAAACGGACGTGTTTATGCTTTTGATAATCAATGGGAGGCCATTTCAAAAACAGCGGCAAGGCTCAGGGCTGCGGGATTAACCCAACGTGCAAGTTTGTTTTTTCGCGGACACGAGACCATGGGAGACAATGAAGCCCTCAGACGGGATTCCGGGATTAAGGCTTTTATGTTTAATCTCGGCTATTTACCGGGAGGAAATCATCAAAAAACCACAAGCGCCGAAACGACATTGACAGCAATTAAATCTGCACTTAAACTCCTAGCTCCGGGAGGCATCATCACCATATTGGCATATATGCATCCCGAAGGCAGACAGGAGTATGACGCGCTTTCACTTTATTTGTCAACGCTTTTAAACCCATACGATGTGTACCGCGTGGAAACCGTCAATCATCAAAATGCGCCGGTTTTATTTGTGATTACCAAAAAGGAAGAATAGAAGATGCATCAGGAAATATCGGAATACGGCATATTGCGGCAAATTAGTGAAGCCTACGATCATCTGAGCCGAAGTCATAAAAAAATCGCGGATTATATTCTCCAAAACAGCGAGGCTGTACCAATGATGTCTGCCACGCAAATGGCAAAAACCGTCTCTGTCAGTGAAGCCACCGTCGTGCGTTTTGCCGTCTACTTCGGTTTTGACGGTTATCCTGAATTTAAAAGGCGTTTAAAAGATGAAATTTCCAGCACGATGACGGCTCTTGATCGTATTGATATGGTCATGACCACGCCGGGAGCCTCAACATCCGGCATGTTTCATGATATTTTGAAAAGCGATATTCAAAGTATGCGGGAAACACTCAATGTGTTTGATGAACAAGTGTTTGAAAACGCTGTTGACGCAATTATCAACTCGAGGAAAGTCATTGTTGTGGGATTTCACACATCTTCAGTTCTCACGCAGCATTTGGGACATTATCTCAGACTTTTACGGGACGGCGTGATTGTGATTAACGGCCTAAACGATCTTTATGAACAGACAATCCGCGCTGACGAATCAGATACGGTCATCGCCCTCAGTTTTCCGCGATATTCCAGAACGACATACGATGTCATTTCGGTTTTAAAAGATAAAGGAACATCCGTCATCTCTTTAACCGACAGTCCCTACGCGCCCATTGTTCAATTTTCGGATTACGCGTTAATTGCCAAAAGTAATGTCAATTCTTTTGTGGATTCATTGACCGCGCCGCTCAGCATGATTGACGCGTTGATTGTAGCGGTGGGCAACCGCAATTTGGAAAGAACCAAAAAAACATTTAACGAGCTTGAAAAGATGTATCAAAAAAACGACGTGTATGCGGTAGAGGTAATGTCAAATGACAAAAAATAATATGCATACTCTGGTAATCGGCGGGGGTCCCGCCGGTATGACGGCGGCAATTGCTGCGGCGGACGCGGGAGATGAGGTAACGCTGATAGAGCGCAATGAAAAACTCGGGAAAAAGCTGTATATCACAGGGAAAGGCCGATGCAACTTGACCAATATTTGTGATGATGAGGATTTTTTCAAGAATGTTGTGCACAACGGAAGGTTTCTCTTTTCCGCAATGAGTCGATTTAACAGGTGGGATTTAATGGGGCTGATCGAAGATAACGGTTGCCCGCTGAAAACCGAAAGGGGCGGCAGGGTTTTTCCCGTCAGTGATAAATCGAGCGATGTAATTAAGGCCTATAAAAAAGCCCTTGACACCCGTGGTGTCAACATTGAATACAACGTGAAGGTCACGGATATAAACACCTTAAAAACTAATGAAATAACAAAAGTTACAGGCGTTAAACTTTCAGGTGGAAGAACGCTTGATGCCGATAAAATTATACTTGCAGCAGGCGGCAATTCCTACAGACAAACGGGAAGCGACGGAAACGGTTATGCCTTTGCGAAGGCCCTCGGCCATCATATTGTAGCTCCGCGGCCTTCTCTGATCGGATTAGTCTGCCGGGAGAATTGGCCTGGTGAATTATCGGGGCTTACTCTAAAAAATATTGATGTGATGCTTTTACATCATGGAAAAAAAATAAAATGCCTTCGTGGCGAGGTGCTGTTGACTCATTTTGGTTTATCAGGTCCTGTAATTTTGACGATGAGCGCTTATTGCGATGACAATCCCAAAAACTATACTCTTAGCATCGATTTAAAGCCCGCGCTTACGGACAAACAGCTTGACACTCGGATACTGCGCGATTTTGAGCAAGTGCCCAATAAGAAAATAGACAATGCCCTTAAAAAGCTGCTGCCTGTTTCGCTGATTCCCGTTGTGAGAAAAATGGCGGGGATTGATGCCGAAATAAAAGTGAACGCTCTGGATAAAGCGTCGAGAAAACGGCTGGTCTATCAAATCAAAAATCTGATATTTCACATCACTGATTTTTTTGATCCCAACACGGCAATCGTGACATCTGGTGGTATTGATACTCGGGAAATTAATCCCAAAAGCATGGCGTCAAAATTGGTGGACGGTTTATATTTTGCCGGTGAGATTATCGATGTCGATGCCGTGACGGGAGGATTTAATATTCAGATCGCCGCGTCTACTGGATTTGCCGCCGGCAGTCATTAACAGTTCATAAGGAGTTTTAGCATGCAAATAGCCATTGACGGGCCTGCAGGAGCGGGCAAAAGCACCATTGCGAAACTGGTTGCCAAAAAGCTCGGAATCACTTATCTCGATACCGGTGCCATGTACCGTGCTGTAACCCTTGCGGTGATGAGACGGGAAGGCAGTTTCGACGATCAAGCCGCAATGATAAAAATAGCCGAAGAATGCGAAATATCATTTTCGGATCGGCAGGTGTTTTTAAACGGCGAGGATGTCACAGATGCCATCAGGACACCGGATGTTTCTAAACATACTTCCGATGTGGCGCCGGTTAGCGAAATTCGCGATATTCTCGTTGAAGAGCAAAGGCGAATCGCCAAGGGGACTTCCGTGATAATGGATGGCCGCGATATCGGATCCGTGGTTTTACCGGATGCCGATTATAAGTTTTATCTGGATGCCGACGCTTCTGTCCGAGCCGAAAGACGCTATAAAGAATTATTGGAAAAAGGCACTGATCAAACACTTGAGGAAATCAAACAAGACATTATTCAAAGAGATTATAACGATATGCACAGAAAGAGCGGACCGTTAATCAAAGCCGATGACGCTGTGGTAATTGACAGCACATCGATGGGAATCGACGAAGTCGCAAAGACAATCATCTCTTACATTGATCAATGAAACAACTTTGAATTTTCTGATTTTTGCCTTAAAGACGCAAAGTGCGCAAAAATGATTTTGCCGAAATGATCGGCAAAAGATGGTGAAAGCAAAAAATTGTTAAAAATCAAAAAATAATCTGCCCAAATGGGTGGACATTGACAAAGTTTTACAATAAAATATTGGAGAATATTTATGAATATTTTTATTGCTGATAAAGCAGGCTATTGTTTTGGTGTTCAACGTGCGATGAATTTGGTTGAAAAAACCATACATGACGCTCATGATACTGTTTATTGTTTGGGAGATCTTTCCCATAATAGACAGGAGATGGAAAGACTTAAAAAAGAGGGCGTTGTTCGTGTTGATACATTAGACGAAATCAAAAGCGGCACCGTTTTGATTCGCGCTCACGGCGAAGCTGAAAATGTTTTGCGTGAGGCTGAGGCAAAAGGACTGACTGTGGTTAACACTACATGTCCCTTTGTCCGGGCGCTTCAAAATAAGGTGCGGGAATACACCCAAAAAGGGTATGAAGCCGTCATTGTAGGAAAAGCGACACATCCCGAAGTCATCGGCGTCGTCGGACACGCAAAAGGCAGTGTCATTGTGATTGAGACGCCTGAGGAAGCTCAAGCGTTAACTCACGCACAAAAACGCGTTGTTGTCGTACAAACGACATTCATCGAAAAAAAGTTTTATGCCATTGCGGAAATCATTCAGAATCAGTCTGAAGAATGTTTGATATTTAACACCATCTGCTCGGCAACTGCCG
>CACZTE010000018.1 GCA_902784045.1 uncultured Eubacterium sp.
CCGCCGGCGAAGACGATGTGTTTGCCGAGTTTTTTCATGCCTTCCAGATGGGCGGGGCGCACCGCCATTCGTTTGTCCAGCATATTGGGGCCGTCGTAGGCTTTGATTAAAAACTGCATGGTTGTTCTCCTTTTTATGATTAAATGGTGGGTTTTTCCTTTTGCCGTCAGTCCGTTAGCCGGGTTAACGCCGCGCTGCCGGAATCAAGGCGGTTTTCCGGTTTTGCCGGGTGGGCGCGCATGTATTCGATGGTTTTATGCAAAACGCCCCCTTGGACAATCTCGTCGAGGTGCCCGGCGAAATCCAGATGATATTTGTCCCCCAGCGCGGCCAGCACGTCGTCTAACCCGCCCTCGTTCTCTCCGGGGTTTTCCAGATAGTCGAAGATGGTCATTTGTCTGGTAACCCCGTTGGTGAGGTTGTAGATGCCGACGCCGATGAGGCGTACCGGCCGCCGCCTGACGCCGGCGAGGAGTTCCGCCGCCGTTTGGTAGATGGTCCGCGCGTCGCTTACGCCGTCTTTCGCCCGGGAGCGGGTGATGCCTTGCATGTCGGCGTAGGTGATTTTGAGGGTGACGCCGCCGCCGTACAGGCCGACGCGATTGGCCCTGCGGTTGACGGCAATGGCGAGCAGCGCCAGGATGTCTTTGAGCAGGTCAAAATCATCCACATCTTTTTGAAAGGTGACCTCACGGCTGATGGATTTGGCGTTTTCGGGCTCTCTGGGGGTGACGGGTCTGTCGTCTTTGCCGAAGGCCAGCGCCGCAATCCACAGGCCCTGTTTGCCGAGCAGCTCGATGACGATATCGCGGTTGTCTCTGATATCCCTGACGGTGCGGATGCCGCTTCCATAGAGTTTTTCGGCGGTTTTCGCGCCGACGGTGTAGAGCACCCGCACGTCGCGGTCAATGACGAGATTGACGAAATCCTCGGGCGTTGGGATTTCAAAATAGCCGTTGGGCTTTTTTTCCTCGCTGGCGGTTTTGGCCGCCGTTTTGGAATAGGCGACGCCCACCGAGCAGCTGAGGCCCAGCTCGTCTCTTGTACGCGCTTTTATTTCCCGGGCAATATTCCGGGCGCCGGCGAAATTCCCCGCCCGCCGCGTCACGTCCAGATAGGCTTCGTCGAAGGCGACGCTTTCGAGTTTTTCGGCGTAGGCGTTCCAGATGTCGTGCAGCCGCTTGGAGACGTTTTTGTATTTGTCCATGTCGGGGCGCATGTAGACGCCCTCCGGGCACAGGCGGTAGGCTTCTTTGATGTTCATGGCGGAGTGGATGCCGTATTTTCGCGCTTCATAGCTGCAGGTGGCGACGACGCCGCGCTGATGCGGCAGGGCGCCGATGACCAGCGGTTTTCCCCGCAGGGCTGGATTGTCTCGGATTTCCACGGCGGCGAAAAAGGCGTCCATGTCCACGTGGATGATGATTTGGTTGGGCATAGGAGCCTCCTTCCGGGGACGAATGATTAACGGTGAGGTGAGCTGTTCTTTTTCGTCGTTCGTTTTTCGCAATAGAATCCCTCACGCTCCGCCGCGCTTCGGATAAGTTTCGATTTTCAAATGGCCCAGGCCAGCTTCTCTTTCGGCTTTGCCGAAATTTACCTTCTCGCGCGGTGTTTCAATTGCGGTTTTTTAGCAGGGCTTCGCGGGTCTTTTCGCCGTTTGGCCCTCTGTCATTGCTTTCTCTGTCATTTTATCAAGATTGTTTAAGAATTCAAATAATCTTTGTGAATTCAATCGCAATGTATGTTATAATCAGGATAATCTTTATCGGAGCAGGCATAAAGCTCGCGCGAAATGTTGCTTGACCCATTGTGTTTTTACGGTTTTTTAACATTTGTTCGTGTATAATGTAAAGACACGGCGCGCCATTGGCGTCACATCGATATCTTTGATCACCTGTTCGCGCCGGTATCTTTCGGCCTTTCCGCTGAAAGGCATTTCAAATCCCAAACAGGAGAAGAATTTTATGAAAAAACATGCGTCCCTTTTATTATCGATTCTTATTTTGCTCTTGTCGTTGACGGTTTTTGTCACGCCCGCTTTCGCGACCTCCGCTGAAGCCCAGCCCACCGACGCGCAGACCGCCAGTTTCCTCAATGAACTGTCCAAAGCCGACCCCAGCAAAGCGATGGCCGCGCTTCAGGACCCGAAAAATATTGCAAAGATTCAAAAAGCGTCGGCCGCGCTGACCGAAGCGGCGGCCAAAGTCGCCAAAGGCGAGGAAGTGAAGGACATCAACACCGGCGATCCCGAAGTGGATCAGATCATTAAAG
>CACZTE010000019.1 GCA_902784045.1 uncultured Eubacterium sp.
CATAACAGTTGAATCTGCTCCCGTTTTTTATCTGAATTCTGTGTCATCATTTGATAAATACCGCCTTATATTTGATATCTTTATTATACCATTTTTTGTCTTTTTATTCTTTAAATAACAAAAGCCCAGAGCTTTTGCCCTGGACTTTGTCTACACTCTGAGAGAATCGCGGTTGCGATTCTCTTTTTCTTCTTGATTTATTCACGAAAGCACTACGAAAATTTAGATGGTAAACACCCGATTTTCAGTGATGATCCAGTCGACCTTTTGATCAAAATGATCCGTCGGTAACTCTTCATAGATGAGCGCTTCCCTCGTCAAACTCGCGCTGATCATATGACCGCCGTATTTTTTCAGGAAGCGGTCATAAAAGCCTCCGCCGTAACCGAGACGTCCCCCTTGTTCCGTAAAAGCCATTCCCGGCACAAGCACCAGATCGATATCTTCAATATGTTCGCAAACGGGACAGGTCGCTTTGGGAATGAGAATTCCGTAATGATTAACCACCATGTCATCAGGATAAGCCCTGACCTGAGTGGGAATGAGTTCTTTTGTAAAGATGTCGCAGGTTGGCAAATAGACAGTTTTCCCGTTTTCAAGCGCGTGATTGATAATGCGGGACGTGCCGATTTCCGTATTAAAGCTCTGCGTCAGCATCACAGTCTTAGCGTTTTGATATCCGTACCAATTGATGAATTGATCGGCAACTTTTTCATTTTCGGCCACAGAATATATATGACGCTGTGTGGCCAGGACTCTTTTTCTGAGTTCTTCTTTTTTCAATGTAACCTCCGCAGATTTTTTCTCAAAACGAGAAACCCCCTCTATCTTGGCATAACTCTCGTCTTGAGCGATGCATGTAATGCATCTCGCACAATTATTATCGCATAAATGCCAAAAAAGTCCATAGTTTGAAGCAAAAAAATATCTTTTTTTAAATAATCGAATCCGATTGTTTTTCAATCGTTAAACTGTAAATATCGCTGATGGGTATTGTGATTCCCGCGACGATAAATAAACGCCTATCCGCGTCGATATTCAAAACGCGACCGGTCATGCGCACATATTCGGTTCCACGGTAATAGACCACAGAGACCTGATCCATCGGTTTTAATTCATCCAGTTTAGCCTCGATAATCTCCGCCTGATCTTCGGCGAGCTCCGCTTTGGGGACAATCGTTTTTTCCTTTTCGATAAGCGCTTCCCGAAATCCTTTCAAAGCAGAAAAAGGCATGAATTGTTTGGCTCGTTCCGATATGGGCATTTTCGCGCGTTTAGTCGCCACTGCGATGACCTCCGATCTGAGCGTTGCGCTCGATGGTGGTTCCCGCGGCATCAAGGTTAGTGCCTTTGAGCACCGCGTTTTTGCCGAAGCGTTTACGAAGGGAAACCGTCACTTGCGAAAGCTTACGGTCGCGCTCTTCCTCCGCGGGATCAATGAAGAAATTATATTGCTCAGCTGCGGTATCTGTCAAATGTCCGAAGCCGATACTCACACGGCGAATCGGAGCGTTTTTTTTCACATTTTTGTGATAAAGAGTGAGCAGAGCCTCGCGCAACGTTCTGACGGCACAGGTATATACAGGCAGCTTCTCACTGACATGAAGAGAAGGAACGCCCGCGCTTCGGGAATATCCGACATGAAGACTGATATGGTCGGTGTACATCGCAATATCGACAAGCTCCAGCGTGAGCAATTCGCACATTTCAGTCAAAATGATTTCTCCCTCGCGATAATCATAATCTCTCGGAAGCACCTGCCCACTGGTAATGGAAGTCTCCTTCGGTCTGTAGTTTTGAATGTCGGCCAAAGTGACCGGCTCTCTCCCCCAGGCGTGATCAATGAGTAGCTCAGCGTCAATTCCGAATTCACGGTATAAAATATCTTCATCAGTTCCGGCAATTTCCCGCATGGTATATATACCAAGACGATTAAGCCTACGCTGGGTGCCTTTGCCGATACGCCAAAAATCCGTCAGCGGCGTGTGATCCCAAAGTGTTCGCCGGTAGATCTCTTCATCCAAGTATCCGATGCGATCCGGTGAATGTTTCGCAGTGATGTCCAGCGCGATTTTGGTCAGATAGAGATTGGTACCGACACCGCAGGATGAGGTTATTCCCGTCCGCTCATACACAGCGCGCATCATACTCCTTCCCAATTCAACGGCGCTCATGCCATACATGGATAAATAATCCGTCACATCCATAAACATTTCATCAATCGAATAGGGATAAATGTCTTCTTTCGCCAAAAATTCCAAATAGACCGAATAGATTTCGGCAGAATAATCAATATAGAGCCGCATTCGAGGCGGTGCCATAATGTAGTCAATATTTTTGGGAATTTCAAACACGCGGCAGCGGTTCGGCACGCCAAGGGCTTTCATCGCCGGTGTTACCGCTAGACAAATGGTTTTATCAGTCCGTTCAGGATCCGCCACAACCAGATTGGTCGTGAAGGGATCAAGACCGCGCTCGGCACACTCCACCGAAGCGTAAAAGGATTTTAAATCGATGCAGAGATAAACACGGTCTTTTTTTTGATAATTGTGAATCGGCTGACGTTCTTTTTCTCTTTGCATTTAACTACGCTCCGTTATATTATTTTGTTGTCGCCTCAAATAGATATAGAACACAATCGCGACAGACGACGCAAAAGCCGATCCTGCCGGCGATGCAATTCCCATGGGCCACAACACATCCGGAAACCAAAGGGATGTGAGATACGCGATAGGCACGCGAACCAGAATCATGGAAAGCACATTATAAACAAAAGAATAATAGGCCTTTCCGTAAGCGCTGAAATAACCGCTGAAGCTGAAATGAATGCCCGCAAAGAACGTGTCCCATACATAGACACGAAAATACCCCGTCCCTAAAGCGATAACAAGGCTATCGGTTGTAAAAAGCGCGACGGTTCTCTCCCCGAGAAATTGAAAGATAACCGAGAAAAACAAACCGATAGCGCAGGTCCATCCCATTGCCGTAAACAACACCTGCCGCGCCCGCTCATCTTTTCCTGCGCCAATATTCTGCGCCGCCATCGCGGAGATAGCGGATGTTGCCGTAGAGGGTACAAGGAAAAGAAAAGTAATTATTTTTTCCGTGATGCCCACCGCCGCTGCCATACTCACACCACGGGTGTTGGCAATAATCGTAATGATGATAAAGGATATTTGAATAAAGCCATCCTGAAGACTGATGGGTACACCGATTTTTAAGATATCGCCAAGAACATGACGCTTAAATTTAAATTGATCTTTGGTCAAAACGCCTGCCGGTTTTTTTCTCAAAAAGAAAAAAGCGGTAATGAGCACCGATATCCCTTGAGCTCCCACGGTTCCCAAAGCCGCGCCTGCTGCTCCCATGCCAAGACCGCCAATCAAAACCACGTCGAGAATGATGTTTGACACACAGGCAATTCCGGCGAAATACAGCGGACTTTTGGCATCACCGAGGCCGCGGTACACAGCGGCAAACACATTATACAAGACGATAAAAGGCAATCCCACAAAGCAAATCCGCAGATAGCTCGCCGTGGCGGAGACGGATTCGGACGGCACCGATAAAAGACCGATGACCGGCCATGTCAAGCAAAGCAACGCCACTGTTGTCAAGACGGAAAACGCCGTAAAAAAAGTCATTCCCGAACCGATGCAGTTTCGCACTTTTTCAAGGTTATCCTCACCGATGCTTCTAGCGATTGTCACCGTCATTCCCACGGTGAGCCCGACAATCATGACTGTGATCATATGCATGACCTGAGAGCCCGCGGAAACCGCCGTGATGGTGTCGGCGCCGTTAAAACGCCCGACAATCATCATATCAGCCAGGCCGTAAAGTGTCTGCAAAAGATAGGCAAATAAAAAAGGAACCGAAAAATGAAACAGTGTTTTTGACACATTGCCTTCGGTCAGTGAATTTGACAATTGAATCCTCCCCGGCAAATCACGTTGCATGCTTGTTGATATCAGCATGGCTGTCAATTATTAAAAGACATCGTTTTGAGAGCTATCCTATCATCATTATTGTCATTTGCACTTCGTTTGTCAAATGATTTTTCGAGGTCTGTCTCGAAGGCCATCGGCTATCGGATTTCTTTCGATGTTAAGATTAGCTTTTCCCCTATTGAAAAGCCGGAAAATCACTGTTTCGTGTTTTCCGGCTTAAGTGAGCGTCCAAATCTATGATTTTAAGTGATCGTCTGAATTTCTAATTCAACAACGCGAACTTATCTAATGAAATGGGTGCAAGCTAACGTGAACTTATCGAGCGAAGTGGGTGGATTTGTTTCGTTGTTTAATTCTTTTCAAATCGTTTTTTTGTGTGTCTGCTTCTCTCATTGGCCGTTGTCAATTGACTTGTGATTATTTCAGGTGAGACTCAATCGCTTTTTGATATTCTTCCACGCTATTAGCTCCATAAATCGGATCACCGACAATTTTTCCGTTTTGATCGACGCAAAAACTCAAAGGAAAGGCATTAACGTTGACTTGATTGTAAAAGTCATCACCAGCGACAATCACCGGAAAATCCGCCTTGCTTTCCGAAAGAATATCTTTTGCTTCTTTGATTTCTTCGTCTTCAGGATAATAGCCGCTCATTACATAGACCGACAGCACACCGGCGTTTTGATCTTTCAGCTTGGTATGAAGCTTTTCCAAATCAGGCATCTCATCAATGCAATACGGACAGCTCACCGACCAGACATTCACAAAAGTCACTTTGTTTTTCGAAAAAACATCCTTCGCATTCACAGTCTTGCCATCGAGGTCTTTTCCGGTAAAATTAAGATTTTCCGATAAGAAGGTGGACGACGCACTGTATTCCTCCTCCATCTTATCCTCAACAATTTTTTGATTACTCGTAGTTTTGTTGATTCCGCAGGCCGAAAGAGAAAACGCCGCCGCTGTCACACAAACCAAAGCTGCCGCGCGAATCCAATTTTTCTTTTCCATTATTATGCACCTCATGTTTTATTTTTAAAGATGAAGCCGTGCTGAATTTCTTTTTCAAAACGCCACGATGCTTTGGCGTCGTATCAAGAAGAAAAGCCTTCGCTTTTCTGCCAAGTCCATGCCATTTGAAATCAATGTTCGCCTTGACATCATCATTAAATTTATAATGATTGTAGCAGTGAGTCTTTTGAACTTTCTTAAATCTAAAGCGTTTTTAAGTAAAGATTCAGTTTATTAAATGGCATAAAAAAAGAAGACTCAAAGCCTTCTTTTGGATTATGTCAAAAAGTCACGGTGTTGTCATTTTTCTTCTTCGTAATCAACCGCCAAGTCAACGGCTTCCGCTGCTTCTTCCTGCTTTTGGAGTTCATAAGCTTCTTCATAGGCATCGAGAACCGCCGACTGCATCACATTTCGCATTTCCGATGTAATCGGATGGCAAATGTCTTTAAATTCACCGTCAGGCGTTTTTCGGCTGGGCATCGCGATAAAACAACCGTTTTGTCCTTCGATAACCTTGATATCGTGAACAACAAAAACATCGTCGAAGGTCACGGACACAATACCGCGCATTTTTCCTTCGGCGTACACTTTTCTTACTCGAACATCTGTGATTTTCATGACTTACGTCTTCCCCCTTGGAATGTTTCGAAAAAGCCTCATGGGCTATTTTGCTATAGTTTAACATACTTTTTTAGGAATGGAAACACTTTCTAATGTATTTTTTGGTGATATGCGCTTTATTATTCTAATAAATAATGTAACATATTGCATTTAAAAGACTTTACGCTTACAGTATATTTTATTTATGATATCCTTATGATATCTTAAATAAAAATTAAGGCAACCGCTATAATATTAATACCGCATTAATATTATCTTTTTGATATACCGTGTTTATACCGTTCATTTTATAATGGATTCAAACACGGAGGGGTCATTCGATTGTGGCTAGACAAATCCGTATCCGGAGCCGATATCGTAACACCCATGCAAAATTTGTTCAAAAAAACAAGCCCAAAAACCTGCGGACGCAACTTTATCTTTCTACTGAAACATTATTTCCGCAGAAAGTTTATCGTAAATTGGCAGGAAAAGCCGCAGTGGCGTTATCGCAAATCGGTAACTTGAGTAGTTCGATTGGCAATAAACAACTGCATAATACCATCATGAGATTATAAGGAACCTTGTCATGAACTATCAATTTTCTTCGATCAAACACCGTTTAAGCCGTAACATTGTTTTCAATCCCCGTAAACCAAAATCCTTTGACATCATCATCGGCAGTTTTGCCGCCATCATCTTGTTGGGAACAATTTTGTTATGCCTACCCATCTCTTCCGCAGATGGCAATCCGACTTCACCGATTAATGCGTTGTTTACAGCCACATCAGCCACTTGTGTCACCGGTCTTATCGTCTTTGATACCGCGTCACACTGGAGTGTTTTCGGTCAGGCAGTCATTTTAATCATGATCCAAATCGGCGGCATGGGCGTCGTTACCCTTGCCGTGACGCTCATGATAATTCGAGGGAAAAAAATCGGACTCGCTTCCAGAAATACAGTCAGCGTAGCATTCGGAGCGGAACGTCCCGGCGGAATCATTGCCATGACCAAAAAAGTTGTTCGAGCGATATTTATATTTGAACTCATAGGCGCCGTTTTATTATCTACGGTTTTCGTTCCGAAAATGGGACTTGTCTCCGGCCTTTGGGCCTCTGTTTTTCATTCGATATCCGCTTTTTGCAATGCCGGATTTGATATAATGGGAAAAGGTTCACCTTTTTCATCGCTGACCGCTTATGTTGACAATCCCCTTGTCAACGTTGTTATCTGTCTGTTGATTGTCATCGGCGGCATCGGGTTTTTCACTTGGTCCGACGTTCATCAATACGGTTTTCATTTTCGAAAGTATCATCTGCAAAGTAAGGTGATTTTAGTAATGACTGCCGTTTTAATCGTGATTCCGACGCTTATCTTTTTTTTCGCTGATTATGCGGATATGCCGTTAAAAACACGATTTTTAGCATCAATATTTCAAGCGATAACCCCCCGAACAGCAGGCTTTAATACCGTTGATTTAAACGCGATAACTCCCATTAGCCGAGAGATTATCATCATTCTGATGATGATCGGCGGCGCTCCGGGCTCCACCGCGGGCGGAATGAAAGTCACAACTGTCTGTATCTTAATCGTCACGGCCTGTTCCCCTTTCCAGAAACGCGGCGGTCCTCATTGTTTTAAACGAAGATTGGCAGATACAGTTGTGAAGCAAGCGGTTACGCTTCTAATATTATATGTTTTCTTGCTAATAGTTGGATCGATGATTATTTCCGCCGTCGATGGATTGCCCATCACAAAATGCATCTTTGAAACCGCTTCGGCTATCGGAACCGTTGGCCTGAGCCTCGGCATAACGGCTCAGTTGTCGACCCTCTCTAAGTTAATTCTTATCGGTTGTATGTTTATCGGCCGCGTCGGCGGTTTGACATTGATTTATGCGGCGCTCTTAGGAGATACTCACAACCATAACGCTAAATACCCTGTCGGACATATAGCGGTAGGATGAATACATAAATTTTGCTTCCTTCCCTGTTCCCGATAGAAAAAGAAAACGCTTGATAGAGTTCTGGTTTGAAAATCCGTTGCCATCGAATCTTTCGGGATATCTTTCACACGTTGGCACTTTCCCTTGATGGGATCTGATATAAAATGCAAGAAATCAAAATAACAAGTTTAAAAAGGACATAATTATGAAATCTATTCTTATTTGTGGGATCGGCCGATTCGGAACACATCTGGCCGTCAATCTCGCCAAACAAAACGTATCAATCATGGCTGTTGACTCACGGGAATCCGTTATTAACAGTATCGCGCCCTTTGTCACTGAAGCTTTAATCGGCGACAGCACGGATGAACTCTTTTTAAAAGATATCGGTGTCCGGAATTTTGACGTGTGCATCGTTGCAATCGGCGATAATTTCAGAAGTTCCATGGAGACCACTTCGCTTTTAAAAGAATTGGGAGCGCCATTTGTTGTTTCACGGGCATCAGGAGACAGACATGCTCAGTTTTTGACTCGCATCGGTGCCGATGATGTCATCTATCCGGAAAAGCAACTAGGTGAATGGGCCGCTATACGTTATGGTTCGAATCACGTATTTGATTATTTTGCCATAGATCACGACTATGCCGTCTTTGAAGTGGCCGTTCCAAAATCTTGGCGAAACCGGTCCATCGGTGAAATTAATATCCGCAAAAATTTTGATATCAGCATCATCGGTATCCGAAACAACGGAAAAATGACACTTCGGATTTTTCCGGATACAATTTTGAAAGGAAATGAAACATTGATTGTCGTTGGAGACAATACCTCGCTTCATCACTGTTTTAATATATAAAAAACATACGATAAGATTTCAATTGTGCTAGTGTTATAGAAGGTCAGGTTGTTCTGATGCTGGCTGTTATTATCATTCTATTATTTGTGGTGATTACCGCTTTTGTCTTGTTTTTGGATTAAGTGAACCTCTCGGTCTGATGCAATAGTTTGAATCGATCTTCCGAGAATCTATAATGAATATATGCGGTCTACAACATCAATTATACATGATAGACTTTTGAATCATTACTTTTTTCCGTTTGTTATTCACGAAAGCAAGTACGATCATAAAGATTATTATATTCACAAATAAAAACGCTTCCTAAGAGACCCGCCATATGGCGGGTTTATACGATTTGCGAATCAGATTGTTGTACTTTTCCGTCTGCCGCCATAATCAATACAAAATGATGTTTTTACTTTTTTAGGCATCGCTTTTTTTGGCATTAATAAGCCGGATTATTCTAAATAATAGATCCATCAGTCTCTTCATCCAAATCAATTTACGACAGAAATTTTAAATCTTTAACAAACATTTAAACTTATTCAATTGTTCGCTTGTCCTCATTCCTATGACTATTGCGCACTTTTGTAAGGACTGTTATAATATCAAAATATTAAGATATTAAGGGTCCAAAACCCCATTTTCATGATGATTAAAGGAGAAACCCTTGAAACTAAAAAAACATTTAGAAAAAACTTATGGCTGCCCCGTGAATAAAATCTTTTTTATCGGCATCGGCGGAAGTAGTATGAGCGGTCTGGCGGCGCTGGCCTTTGACGCCGGCTTTGAGGTGGAAGGCTCTGACATGGCTGAATCCCTCTATACCAAAAAACTCCTCGCAAACAATGTCATCATCCATATCGGACACGATCCCAATAATATAGGTCCCGATACTGATCTGGTGGTCTATTCCGCTGCGATTCACGAGGATAATCCTGACATGATGCGCGCCGCGGAGCTTGGCATTCCCCGGGTAGAACGGGCCGATTTTCTGGGACTGATTTCCGATATCAATTCCAAAACCATCGGAGTATCCGGCACTCACGGCAAAACGACAACATCTTCCATGGTCGCGACGATGATTGCCCGCGCCGATCTCGATCCGACGGTCAGCATCGGCGGCATGGTCCCCGAAATCGGCGGAAATTCCCGTCTGGGTGACAGTGATTATTTCGTTCTTGAATCCTGCGAATTTGTTGGCTCATTCTTAAAAACCCGGCACGACATCGGCATCATCACCAATATCGAACCTGATCATTTGGAATACTACACCGGCGGACTGCCGCAGATTATTGATGCTTTTCACACTTTCGGCAACATCATCCCCGATGACGGTCTGATGATTGCCTGGGGAGACTCTCAGGAGGTTCTTGACGCCGTTTCTGGACTGAAATGCCGTGTGATGACTTACGGCTTTGACAAAAAAAATGAATGGACCGCTGAGAATGTAACCTTTGACGATACAGGATTTCCGGCTTTCGAGGCTTATCACAACGGCAAATTATACGCCCGGTTTAAGCTACTCATTCCCGGTAAACACAACGTGTTAAACGCGCTGGCGGCCATTGCCCTTGGTGATTATTTAGATATCGACAAAAAAACTGTCACAGACAGCATCAATACCTTCCCCGGCGCCAAACGCCGCTTTGATTTTGACGGTTCCGTCAACGGCATCAAAGTTTACGATGATTATGCCCATCATCCCACCGAAATCAAAGTAGTGATCGACTCCTGTCTCAATCTCAAATACAACAATTTCTGGGTTGTTTTCCAGCCCTTCCCTTATTCACGCATCCATTTCCTCTTTGATGATTTTGTGGATGCCCTGAAAAAGGCTGATAAAATTGTGTTAAGCGATATTTATGAGGACCGTGAAACCAATGAATGGGACATTTATTCCGAGGATTTGGCCAAACGGATTAAATCCATTCATCACGTTCCCACAGTGGTGTTCTCCACCTTTGAGATGATTACAAAATTCCTCGTTGACAACGCGGAACCTGACGACCTCATTCTGGTCATCGGTTGCGAAACCATCAACCGCGTCGCTTACATGACCTTTGACGCATTAAAAGAACGATATCCCGACGGCAACATTGTGGAGCCAAAATGAATCTGTTAATGAGACAGATTGCGGAATGGGATATTTCACCGCTGACGCTGGCCGCAATCTTAGGAATTGCGGCCTTTGCCTACCTGGTTTTGTATCTGCTCTTGTCCGACGCACTTTTTTTCATGGCAAGGCAAAAAAGAATATCCTTTTCGTTCATTGCTTGGCTTCCTTTTATCAGGCTTTATCTGGCGGGTAGCCTCATCCAGGAAAGCATCGAGATATTTGGATTAACAATACCTTATGTACAAGTGATTCTGCCGGTATTCTCGATTCTTTCCCGTATTTTTTCGGTGATTCCGATATTCGGAACCGTTTTGTCTGTTGTCTATCGGCTTTATCAAAGCATTGTCTTTCATAAGCTCTTTCGTCTTTGTGGTTACAAACACCCGCTTATCCCGTCGATCGCCGTCTTTATCATTCCGTCGATTACCGGTGTGTTTTTGTTCGCGAAACGAAAAAATTTCAATATGCCCGATGTATCGGATGAACAGCAAATCAATCCATCATGAAGACAAATACCCAAACAAATCCCCGGACCTATGGTCTTATTTTTGATGAAAACTGCGCCGCCTTCGGCATCGGCGCTGCCATTTCCCTTTTGGAACAGAATCTCTCCTTAAACACCGTTGTCGCTTGCGGCACGGGAGTGATTAACGCCATGCTTCTCGCAAGCCGTGATATTCCCGCTATGCGAGCCGCCTGGGAAACACCGGAACCCTTTAACGCCATCTTCGCGAAAACCGCCCAGCTGGCGAACCGCTTCGTATCCGATTGGGGAAACATGAGTAGCACCATTCGAGAAGCCGCTACAGAGGCCGCGCTCAACGAGCCCGACGCGCTCAGGATTAAGTCTGATCTTCACCGCATTTTTGACGAAAAAACCATCAGAGCTTCAGACTTAAATATCGTCATCATGACCTGTCCCGAAAATGAATCCGAAGCCAGGTTGATGTCCCTCTCCGACATTCCCGATGGCAAGCTCATTGACTATATTCTGCGTGCTGTCACGCTTCCAACGTTTGTCCCCGATCAGCTAGGCCGTTATAAAAGGCGTTATCCTGAGGAAATCGGTCTTCTCTATCTGTCGAAAGCAGGTACCCCCGATGTCATCACCATCGGTTTGTCCACGACTGTGCCATGTCCGCGCTATATGCGCCGCATTGTCATCGAGAGCTCAGAATATCTGGAAGTTACCTTTGAAAACACAAAAGAGAACATTGAAAAAGAGATAACCCTTGGCCGTTTGGACGCGCTAAAGGCATTGGGTATGCTGGAAGGTCATGATTATTATATTGATCCCACCGAAACGCATTCGGTTTTCGACGCCTTGGTTGACGCCCTTGATAAACAACCCATTCCTTTATCAGTTAACGTCTCTCAAGATGTCGAAGAAGATGTGATGCCCAGCGTTTTAAATCTTCTTAAACAAACAGCCTACAGTCTCGCACCCAACCGCATGTTGTCCTTGCTGGAAATCACCGCCAAACAAAGCGGTGTCGATCGATTGGCCATTTATTCACCCGATGATTTTATCGCGGCAATCTTAGACGCCTTGGGAAAAACCATCCGCTGTTGCCAACCGATTCTCTCACCGGGTAACGATTTACTCAAAACATTCTTCTATCCGACGGAAGCAAACAAAAATATCCCAAAGTTCTGTCTTGCCTATGTGCTTTTCGAACGAGAAAAAAACAATTTGTCTGCCAACGACAAGGCATCCATCCTGCGCGTGATGACGGCGGAACAACGGCTGGCGCTGTTTATGATTCTCAACATTCAGCATTTATTCTAAACAACAACAAATCA
>CACZTE010000020.1 GCA_902784045.1 uncultured Eubacterium sp.
ACAATTTCGACAGGATATCCCATAAGGGCGCCGACCATAGCCAAACCGATGCCGGTGTTGCCGCTGGTTGGTTCGATAATGGTTTTGCCCGGTGTGAGTTCGCCGTTTTCAACGGCTTTTTCAATCATTTTAAGCGCGATGCGGTCTTTGATGCTGCCGGTGGGGTTAAAACCTTCTACTTTGGCAAGGAGATCGACTGCGGGATTGGGATTGAGCCGATGGAGTCTGATCATCGGGGTAGAGCCGATGGTATCTAATATAGAATTTGCGATTGCGTTTTGGCTATCGACCATGGTGAATTGTCCTTTCAGATTCGGTAAAAAGCGTGTTATGATGCTTTTCACGGTATGATGATACAATTATAACTTAAAAAAAAGATAATCGATAGGGCAAGTGCAATAAAATTTGAAATATGTCTTTTGCTGTTGAGATACACGGCCCGATTATAGGCATTTGCGAACGACGCTTAATCATTGCGAAATATCCCTGTTTGCTCTATAATTATACATAATAAGATAACAGGGAGCCGATGATGATTTAACGGCTCAAAATAATCGTATCAGGAGAAGAATATGCGAAAATACCATACTGTCATTTTTGATTTGGACGGCACCCTTCTCGATTCCAAAAACGGGTTTTGGCATTGCTTTGAAACAGCCCTTATGCGGCTTGGCTATCCCAATCCGCATATCGATGTGATTGAGCCTTTTATCGGTCCGCCGCTGGAAGATTTATTGGTTGATACGTTTGGATTTTCTAGGGAAGAAAGCAAACGGGGCCGCGCCTATTATTTAGAAGAGTACAAAGATAACGGGGTTATGTTCACGGATCCCTTTTTTCCGGGAACCGCGGAAGCAGTGGCGCGTTTAAAGGCCGCTGGAATTCGCGTCGGCGTGTGCACCAACAAAGGGCATGATTGCGCTGAACCCATCGTGCTAAAAGGCAATATTGGTCTGGATGCGGAGGATGTGGTCGGCTATATGCCGGAGCCCGAATTTGGCCGTACCTGTAAGGTGGACATCATTAATACCTATCTGAAACGATTTGACATTTATGACGAAGCTCTCAAAAAAGGAGTGCTCATGGTGGGTGACCGAGCGACGGATATTTCAGGAGCTCGGGATGCGGGTATTGACGGCGCCGGTGTGACTTGGGGAAACGGTTCGCTTGATGAACTAAAGTCCGAAAATCCGGTGTGTATCGCGGATACATACGAAGAACTATTAAACTTTATCGGAGAATAAACATGGCAAATCAAACACAAGGCAAAAAGAAGCGCTCAGCGGGACAAATCATTATTGATATTGTGATTATTATCGTGGTGATTGCGCTGTTAGCGGTGGCGGGGGCAATTGCCTATCACGAATTATTTCCTAACAATGAGCCCCTTTTGCGCATAACATCCGGCGGCGGAACAAATTGGGAAGAGCTCAAAAAAACCAATCCTCAAACAGTCGGCTGGCTTAAAATCGACGGAACCAATATTGACACGCCGGTCGTGCAGACAACGGACAACGACTATTATTTAAATTATAATTTTTATAATCAGGTTGACGAACGGGGAACGGTTTTTTTGGACGCTGATTTCAAATGGGAACCCCGAAGTCGCAACGCCGTGCTCTACGGCCACTCGGTTTTTAATCAAAACAGCGGTATTCACGTGATGTTTGATGATCTGCATAACTATGCTGACGATCCAAACTTTTACGCGGGGCATAAAATCATCCACTACAATTTGACGCCCGAACGGGGTGGAGATGCCGATTATGAAATCTTTTCAATTCTCCGGGTGGAAAGCTGGATGGATTATCGCCGTCCTGATTTTGCGAACGAAGCCGAATTTATGGCCTATTATGACAATATTCGAAGCCACAGCGTCATTGATACCGGTGTGCAGGTTCAGCCGGGCGATCAAATCGTGACGTTGTCTACCTGTACCGAAGAAGTGGAATTTGAAGATGGGAGACTGGCGATTGTCGCCCGCAGGCTAACTAATTAATGACGTAATTTATCTGAAAGAAAAAACCGGTACGGCTCTTTGAGAGCTACACCGGTTTTTGATTTGTTTGACGCCGCATATTCAGTTTAACATTTTATAAACTAAATAACGCTTCTAAATAATGTTTAAGTCCTTTGATTTGGGAATCTGTGAGATCCGCTTCGAGTTTGACTAATTTGCCGAGCCGATTGCTTTTTATGATTTTCATTTCGTCCAGCGCAGCTTTGCCTTTTTTTGTGGGAACAATGAGTTTTTCACGGCCGTTTCCAGGCATCGGTTTGCGAACGAGCATGTTTTTGTCAATCAAACGATTGACGGGTTTGGTGACGGCGCTTTTGGTGGCACCGCTGTTCAAAGCAATCATCGTGAGAGTCGCACCATCCTCATCGCAGATAAAGCTTAAAGTGCGAGCTTCAGCAGGGCTTAAAGTACTGCCGTCTTTTAACGTGTAAGGTTCGGAAAAAAAAGAGTAAAGCGTGTCGACGGCAGAAGCAATGACGGAAGTGATTTCCGACGGAGCGTCTTTATCAACAGACAGTACGGTTTCGGACTTCACCTGGTGAACAGGCGATGAGGTTTTGACTGTTTTTTTACGTTCCGCGCGTTTGGGTGTTTCGGTTTTGGCGCTGTTGTCAGAAGTTTTGTCCTCTGACGCTTTTTCGGTGCCGCCAGTGGATTCTGGTGCTTTTGCGGCTGTTACTTTGTCTGCTTTTTCGATTTTTTCGATTGACTTTGCTTTGACATTCTTGGTTTTATCGGTATCCTTTTTTTTGCTTTTCTTTTTCTTTTTGCCTTTTTTTTCGGATTGCTTTAATTCCGGGGCATCGGAAACCTGTAAAGTATCTATTGATTCATTGACTTCCGATTGTTTTTTCTTTTTGTTTTTCTTCTTTTCTTTTTTGCTTTTGTCTTTTTTCATTTGTTTACCATCCTTATTAATTAACTGTGTGTCTATTTTCTATGATATGTATCGTGTAAACATTTTACATGGTTTTTTGTTTCTATGCAATAGTTTTCGGCTCATTCTCTTGAAAAATATCTTATAATCACCTAAAATATAAACTGAGATTCACCTTGTAAATTCATTGAATGATTGGCAAGTTCAATGATATTTACTTCAGGTTAGTTTCCGGTTTGGATATTTTATAAACACACGGTTTAAAACGGCGCTTTTTCGGCATGCTTCACGGGGTCTGTTCTGTTTGATGGTGTATGTCATGTTGTTCTCCAGATTGCGTGCCGTTTCGGAAAATAGTAATCAATTATTTTTCTTGAAGCGTTTGATGCAAGTACAAAATTGTTTGGAAAAAACTTTGTCCGAAAGGGACGATTTCATTAGTTACTTTCCAAAACAAATTAGAAAACAATAAAGAAAGGTTCATGAAAAGCATGAGAAAATTAACCTGTAAAACCCAAAATACGAACAGTACGCAAATTTTAATAGAAAACGGCTTGAAAGATCATATTTTTGAATTGGAGCAATTCTTCGGCGCTTATCGCAACATGGTTATCATTACTGACCGCAATGTTGCCAAGCATCACTTGGTTTCGCTTAAGAAACAACTAAAATCCTTTGGGGGAACGGTATACGGGATTGTCATCGAACCCGGAGAACAATCCAAAAATTTATCCACCCTTGAACACATTTATTATGAGCTTTCGGAATACGGCATTACCCGTTCTGATGCGATCATTGCGCTCGGCGGCGGTGTTGTCGGAGATATCGCGGGATTTGCGGCGGCAACTTATATGCGCGGTATAGATTTTTATCAGGTGCCCACATCTCTCATTGCTCAGGTGGATAGTTCCGTCGGTGGTAAGACGGGAGTAGATTTGACCGTCGGCAAAAATCTGGTCGGCGCGTTTTATCCGGCCAAGGCCGTTATTGTGGATCCGAACTATCTGAAAACCCTCGACGATCATTTTCTCATGGACGGTATGGGCGAAGTGATCAAATACGGGTGTATCAGTTCATCCAAGCTTTTTGTGCGCTTGATGGGCTATGAATATCAGGAAGATCTTCTTGATGATATGGAGGACATCGTGACAAAATGCCTTCAGATTAAGCGCAATGTGGTGGAAGAAGACGAGCGGGAATCCGGCGTTCGCCGCATTCTCAATTTCGGGCATACCATTGGTCATGTCATCGAAACCTATTTTGATTATGGGACTTATACCCATGGTGAAGCGGTAGCTATCGGAATGTATAACATCACGCGAATGTCTGTACGCGAAGGGATTACGCCAGAAGAAAACCTCAAAAATATTGCGGTTTTATTAGATACCTACGGTTTACCGAAAGACCTGCCGGAAATGGACGAAAACCGTGTCAAACATATTTTGAACAACGATAAAAAATTTGAAGGCGATATTTTGAATGTTTGCGTCATTCCCAAAATTGGTGTCGCCGAAATAGTTCGTGTCCATAAGGACAAGGCCTTTCAGCTCTTTACGTAAGGAGCATCAATGAACACAAAAAAAATCATTCCGAAAGTTATTTCGGGAAGAATTAAAATGCCTCCTTCCAAAAGCGTCAGTCACAGAATGATAATCGCTGCGGCGCTTTCGGACGGACTTTGCTCCATCAGCGGGGTTTTATTGTCCGATGATATACGGGCGACCATTAAGGCCTGTGAAGCCCTTGGTGCCAGGATTATTCTTCGCAGACAACCCGGCGGTCTTTATAAGCTTTCGATTTTCGGATGCAGTATGCCCGACGCAAAGGGAAAAATCATCGATTGCTTCGAGTCGGGGTCGACGCTGCGGTTTTTGGTTCCCATTGCCGGCATTGACGCGAAGAACACCCGGCTAATTGGGAGAGGAAGACTTCCCAAACGTCCGATGAAGCCCTATCACGATGCTTTCGCGGGAACTACCCTTAAACTTGACAAACCGGCTTCACAAGCCGAGCTGCCCTTAACGCTTTCCGGAAAACTGGAAAACGGCGTTTATCATCTGCCGGGAGATGTGTCCTCTCAATTTGTGACGGGACTTTTGTTCGCGCTGCCGCTTATCGACGGCGATTCCGAAATAATCATTGACGGTCCGTTGGAATCTGCGCCTTATGTGGACATAACCATTGATGTGATGGACAAATTCGGCGTAAAAATCGAAAATGACGGGCATCGACGATTTTCGGTTGCCGGCGGACAGCGCTACAAAAGCGCGGACTTGACGGTTCCGGGAGATTGGTCTCAGGCGGCGTTTTACGCGGCGATGGCATCCTTCGGCGGCAGTTTGCATTTAACGGGTTTAGATTCTGATGATGTTCAGGGAGATCGTGTCATTGTTGATATTCTGAGGAAAATGGGCGGCCGATTGTCTTATACTCAAAGCGGTCTGTTTGTCGCCGAAGCCGATTTGCACGGCACGGACATTGATGTCTCGGCGTGTCCCGATTTGGTTCCGATACTCGCGGCCATCGGCGCCGCCGCTGAAGGAACAACGCGCATTCTGGGCGCGAGACGACTTCGCTTGAAAGAATCGGATAGGCTGGCTGCAGTGACGGATACCCTTGGCAGGTTAGGCGCGATTATCGAATCTGATTCAGATAGCTTAACGATTCAAGGCGGAAAACAACTTTTCGGTGGAAAGATAAGTGCTTTCAATGATCATCGTATCGTTATGGCGATGACGGCGGCGGCATCTTTATGCGCGCATCCTGTTATTATTGACGGCTGCGAGGCTGTGACCAAGTCATATCCTGATTTCTTTTCGGATTACGAAACCATTGGAGGCATCGTCGTATGAGTTCATTTTGGCAAAACCATATCAAACTCTCCGTTTTCGGAGAATCTCACGGTCCGGCCATCGGTGCGACATTAGACGGACTTCCCGCCGGTATTCCCATCGACGAAAAAATGATTGAAGGTGAAATGAAACGGAGATCGGCCTCCGGAAAAGCATTGACCACGCCGAGGAAAGAAGCTGACAAGGTTGATATGCTTTCCGGCCTTTTTAACGGCCGCACCACGGGAACGCCCATTACCGGAATCATTGTCAACAGCAACACCCGCTCCGGTGATTATGCCAAAACCAAAGATCTTATGAGACCCGGTCATGCCGACTATACGGCAAAGCTGCGCTACGCCGGGTACAGCGACTATCGCGGCGGTGGACATTTTTCAGGAAGGCTCACGGCGCCCTTAGTGTTTGCCGGCGCGGTGTGCAAGCAAGTGCTTGCCGCCAAATGTCCGGATTTGACCATCGCTTCGCGCATTGTCTCCATCGGCAAGGTCAGCGATGAGACGACTCTTTTGCCAGAAGATTACGAAAAATTCGCTGTCGCCGATCCCATGTTTCCTTTGGCCAATGAGAGCATAAAAGAAGCGATGATCGCGGAAATTAAAAAAGCGGCGGCGGACAAGGATTCTGTCGGCGGTGTTATCGAAGGCTTTGTGACGGGCGTACCCGGCGGGCTCGGCTCCCCGATTTTCGACGGCGTGGAATCCGTACTGGCGTCTCTTCTCTATTCCATTCCGGCGGTAAAAGGCGTGAGTTTCGGCGCGGGATTTGATTTCGCGGCGATGCGCGGCTCCGAAGCCAATGATGTATTTTATATAGATGGAAAAACTGTCAGAACCCGGACGAATCACAACGGCGGCGTCAACGGCGGCATCACAAACGGTATGCCGATTGTCTTTCGTGTGGCTTTCAAACCAACCCCGTCGATTGCCAAACATCAGAAAACCGTCGATATTTCCACAATGACAGACACCGAAATCGCCATAGCGGGCCGCCATGATCCGTGCATTGTGCTTCGGGCGGCGCCGGTGGTAGAGGCAGCAGTTGCCGTCGGATTATTAGACTTGCTCATTGAAGCCCAAGGAGTACAAGGATGACAACATCTAAACCAAATCTTGATACGCTGCGTGAGGAAATCGACCGTATCGATGCCGAAATGGCGAAGCTGTATGAATCGCGCATGAACGCTGCCAAAGGCGTTGCCGCCTATAAACGTGAAAACGGCCTGCCGATTTATGTGCCCGAACGAGAACAGGCCGTCATCGACAAAAATATCCAGCGTTTAGATAATCCCGAATACCGGGAAATGTATCAGGCTTTTATCACCTTTGTGATGGCGCAGAGCAAAGCACTGCAAAACACGCTTATACCAAAAGAATAAAATCATTTAACGTAAAAGCACCCTTAAAACCATGTCGGCTTTAAAGGGTGTTTGCTTTTTTAGCGATCAAACATTATATGGCGGCATACTCATAGATAATATCGGTCATCGGCATGCCTTTTTTCAGATTTTCCTTCATGTCTTTGGCGGGAGAGGATAACCTTTTGGCACGATCATAGACGGGTTCAAGAAAAGTTTCTTCGCCATAGCCTCTGGCTTTGAGACCTGCCTCAGAAATATAAATGATATCTTTGATTAAAGTGCGTAATTTGTTTTGATTGACGGTGTTTGGGAAATGCGCGTGATTAAAAAGGCATCTGAGTTCTCCGGCGGTCAATCCATGATGATATAAGATTGCGTCTTCAGACAGTAATTCGGCAAGCTCTGGAATTTTTTCACTTAATCCAATTTGAAAAGCGATGGCTGAAAAAGCTTCTGAAAGCGGCTGCGTGCAGAGACTCCGGTACTCAATCGTACCTCTGCTGGTCAAATCGAGATGTTTATAAGTTCTTAAATAATTGATATCTCTGCGCTCGGGCTTAAATGTTTGGGTGTAATATCGGCCGTTTTCATAATACTCCCCGGTAATGGTATCTCGGTCAAAATATTCGGCAATCGGAACTGGATAAAAAAACAGATATTTTCCATCGCGTTCGGTACAAAAGATACTTGTGTAGGCAATGTAGTCAATAAACACGTCGATGGTTTCGGGATTATTGTCATAGATGCCGACATTTCTTTGATTGATACCATGGGTGCTGTATTTCCAAAGATGATCTCTGACGCAAAGGCTCTTCGGTTCATCCACACGCATGACGGAATTGGCAAAGAGCAGGGATTTAATCGGTTCTACAAGGGATAGAGTTTTTACCGTTTGGAT
>CACZTE010000021.1 GCA_902784045.1 uncultured Eubacterium sp.
CGCGAAGTCCGCCACGCGGAGGGGCGTCTCGGCAAGCAACGCGTCAAGGGCTTTCTCACCGACGCCGGCAAACAGGGCGCTTTTGAGCAAAACGGCCTTGACCGTCGGGGCTTCTCCGTTAAAATGCTTATTGTCTTTCATAACAGTCCTCTTTCTCATCAGGATGTGATCAATGGGGTTCGCGGTTTGATTATACTATAAAAAATGATTTCTGTATCTGTAGATACGGATTTTTTGTTTTGCCTCGTCTATACTGTCATCACAACGAAAGAGGAGGACAAACCCATGATTCGGAAAATCATCCATATAGACGAAGAAAAATGCGACGGCTGCGGCCTTTGCGCCAAAGCCTGTCATGAAGGCGCCATCGCCATGGTGGACGGCAAGGCCAAGCTTATCCGGGAGGATTTTTGCGACGGCTTCGGGGATTGCCTGCCGACCTGTCCCGCCGGCGCCATCACTTTTGAGGAAAGAGAGGCGCCCGCCTACAACGAGGCGGCGGTCAAACAAGCGCAGGCGGCAAAAAAAGCGAAAGCGCAACAACACGCGCCCCATGAAGGCGGCTGCCCCGGTTCACGGATGGCGCGGTTTTCCCGCGTTGACGCGGACAACACGGCGATAAGCGCTAAAAAGCCGGTCTCCCGCCTGGGCCAGTGGCCCTGCCAGATTAAACTGGTGCCGGAGCAGGCTCCGTTTTTTTACGGCGCCAAACTGCTCATCGCCGCGGACTGCGCGGCATACGCCTACGCCGGCATCCACGAGGAATTCATGCGCGGCAAAATCACCATCATCGGCTGTCCAAAACTTGACGCGGTGGATTATACAGACAAACTCACAAAGATTATCCGGGATAACGAGATCAAAAGCCTCACGATTTTACGTATGGAAGTGCCCTGCTGCGGCGGCCTTCAGCGGGCGGCGGAAAACGCCCTGAAACAAAGCGGCAAATTCATCCCGTGGCAGGTCGTCACTGTGTCCAGAGACGGCAGAATTTTGGACTGAGGAGGCAAACCATGGATTGGAAAAACAAAATCGACACCTTTAATACAATCGACGTCAGAGGCGTCCAAGGCAATTTTTTTCAGGGCATCAAAAAACAGGCGATGCACACCCCGGAGGGCGAAGGCATTGAGATTATCCAGCATTTTGATCCCATTCCGTTGTATGAAGTGATGGAAGATTTGGGTTTTGAGCATTTCACTAAACAGACAGGGGAGGCGGAATACCACGCCTATTTTTACCGCGCGGCGGTCAAAGAAGAGCAAAAAGACATTCCGATGCGTCCGGCGGCGCTGACCAACATGCCGCTGATTGACGAAAAACTCGGCGGTATTGCCGTCAATTTCTGGGATTTGACGTGGAATGACGAGCGCCGTCATCTGCCCTATGAGATTCGCCTGCTGCTCTCCCTTGCCAACGCCGTCGGCGCCGGGCGGATGCGCCAGGCCACCCGCGAACTGGTCAAAGCCTATATTCACGGGCTGGACAGCGCGGCCTTGGACGACGTGTTTGAGCTATTGGCGTGGAATCAGGGCATCGGCTATTTCAGCTCGGAAATCGGCCCGTCCACCCTGTTTGCCGCCTATAAAACCATCAAGCGCATGGAAAAACAGGGCAAAGCCCGCGGCGACATCTGCGGGACCCTCAAGGCCAAATTCGGGGAAACCAATCCCGATGTGAAGGTGTGAGGCGCTTAAAAATTCTCGATTATCATCGTTTAATGACATTCACTATCAAATAATTATTGACATATGACAGAAAACCCGCTATGATTATTATTGACATAAGTCAGAAAGGAGATTGTATGCCAAGACCGACGCGACGCAGAAACATTGAGCGAATGCCGGTTTACCGCAGCTTTTCGCCCGATGACGAGGAAAATCCCGACATCGCCTACATGACGGTGGACGAATATGAGGCTTTCCGGCTGCTTGACGATGAGGGGCTGACCCAAGCGGCCTGCGCGAAAAAAATGCGTGTCTCCCGAACCACGGTGACGGCCATTTACGACAGCGCGAGACGCAAAATCGCCGACGCCCTTGTCCGGGGAAAAAGGCTTTTAATCGTGGGCGGCTGCTGCGCGTATCAACCGGTGAGCATCAATCAAAATCTTATCAAGAAAGGTAGTCACACAATGAGAATAGCGGTAACCTATGACAACGGCGAAGTGTACCAGCACTTCGGACATACCAAACAGTTTAAACTATATGACGTGGCCGATGGAAAAATCACCGGCGAACAAATCCTCGATACCAATGGCAGCGGCCACGGCGCGCTGGCCGGATTTTTAAAATCCGCCGATGCCGACGCCTTAATTTGCGGCGGCATCGGTATGGGCGCGCAAATGGCGCTGAAAGATGCCGGAATCGCGTTATACGCGGGGGTTCAGGGGAATGCCGATGAAGCGGCGAAAGCCCTGGCCGAAGGCACGCTGGTCTACGATCCGGATGCCCGTTGTGATCATCACGGCCACCATGGCGAACATGGTCATCACGGCGGACACTGCGGCCGTCATCACGCACGTCACCATGGCGGACACTGCGGCCATCACGCTCACCAACGGGGCGAACATTGCGGCCGCCATGGCGAAAAACAGGATGGTCAAAACGACTGAATCGGGCTTTATGCTTTGGCCCAGCGGTCCGGCAATGCCTCTTGAGAGGCGCTGCCGGCGTTTTTTTGTTTTTTGCGAGCCGCCTCATATCATTTCCCCGGTAAATCATAAATAGATAAGGTCAAACGCGGCGGCCGGGGGTTAATCGGTCTTTCGCGTCACGGTTCGTTGCTGATAATCTAAAAGTTACAACTTTTACCCGTCTATTAAAGGGCCCATTAGGATTGCCGTCGCCGCCTTATTCAGGGAATTTTATGAGACAATCTTTTGTTGATTTATATGTTAGATTATGCTAACATAAAAATATCGCTGATTTAAACAACTCTGATTCGCTTTGACGCGATCTTTGGAAATCGTTTTTTATTCCGGCCAAGGTTTTTGTGTGAGAGATGGGATAGTCAAGCGGACAGACGATGACAACAGAAAGCAGGTATACCCATGAAAAAGTTTGACGGCGTCGCGGGAACGCTTTTTGTCCCGCTTTGGGCGCGCATTGCCGTTTCCAAAAAATTTCCTGAATATTTTACGGACGAAAAAGCTCTTGCCCTTGAGCCCTATCTGCCGAAAGACGCCGAAAAAGGGGCCTCGGAATACAGCAATTTGGCTTCGGTGGCGCGCTATTACAACATGGACCGGATGGTGAGCGCCTTTGCCGGACAGCGCGGCGCGTGCAATGTAGTCTATCTGGGCGCGGGTTTGGAGACGGCCTTTGACCGTCTTAGCGGCAGGCTTCCTAAAGTCTTTTGGACACAGGTGGATTTACCTGAGGTGATTGCCGCGAGGCGCGAAATTTTCGGAAATCGCCCGAAAGAGATCACCATTGCCGGAGATATGCGCGACATGGCTTGGGCCGGTCAGATTGACGCGTCTATTCCCACGATGCTGGTGATTTCCGGCGTGTTTCAGTATTTTCACGAGGAGGAAGTCATCGCGTTTATCGACAATTGCAAGACTTTTTTTCCCGGAGCCCAGATGATTTTTGACGCCACGAGCGCGCTGGGGCTGCGTTACACCAATTGGTTCATCAAACGGACCGGCAATGAAAGCGCGGTGATGCATTTCGGCGTGGATGACAGCGCGACTTTCGCGGAAAAATGCGGATGCGTATTGCTGGAGGAGCGGACGTTTTTCCCCGACGCGCTGCGGATACTCCGAAGTAAACTTAAGTTTGTCACCAGGCTGTCCATGAAGACGGCTGAGCGGCGAAAGATGGTGCTCATTTTGCGCTTAAAGCTCGCCGATGCTTAAAGGCAATTTCCTTCGAAGGAGACCTCACAATGGAGAAAATTAAAATCGAAAAAAACAGCGTACAAGAGACGTTGGTTTTACCGCTTTTCGGCAAGGCATGGGCGGTCCGGCATTATCCCGATATTTTTCATGATGCTGACGCGCCGCGAATAATAAAACAAGTGGATTATGATTTTTCGGTCATGGAAAAAGCAACGTCCGGCACCAAGGGAAAAATCGCTGCGCTGGCCGCGGCCACCAGACAGGCCGCGCTGGTATGGGAAATAAAAGACTATTTAAAAAATCATTCCAAGGCGGCGGTGGTCAATCTGGGCTGCGGTTTAGATACAGCCGGTCATCAGGCGGACAACGGACTCTGCCGGTTTGTCAATGTGGATTTTCCCAATGTCATTGATTTGCGAAACAAATTGATTCCCGAGACGGAAAGGGAGCGCAGCATCGCTTCGGACTTAAATGATTTTTCTTGGTTTAATCAAATTGGCTTTCGCGCGGAAGACGGTGCCGTGTTTTTCGCCTCCGGGGTTTTTTTGTATTTTAAAAAGGAAGAAGTCAAAAAACTATTACGCGCCATGGCAGAGCGTTTCCCCGGCGGGCGCATTACGTTTGACGGCCAGAATGAGCGAGGGAGGGATGTGGACCTCAAAGCGCTTAAGGCTTCGGGTATCGATATCAGCACCAATTTTGCCCTGAATCACCCAGAAAAGGAATTAAAAAACTTAAGCGACCGTTTTTCCCGTGTACAGTGCAAGAAAATGTCCACCGGGTATATCAAACCCGATAAACGTTTCGGAATCATCTACCGGGTGCTGGCGCCCGCCGCGGATAAAATGGGAATGTCGCAGCTTGATGTCATTGATTTTAAAAAATGAAGGCTGTATGTTGGCCTTGATGTGATTTTTGAAATAATATACGATTTCATCGTGAAGGTATTTCGATTTAAAACTTTTTCTAATTGATAAAATGATAAACATTACATCATAAATTTGCGGAATAACGATTTTTCTAATGATGCTATTCTTTGATTTTCCGCAAGGTTTCAATGATTTAAAGCTCATCATCGTGTTAATCTTTTATTATATAATTTCCGGATGACTTTAAGGAGGAATGTGACCATGCAATACGGATTGATCGGCGGATTTGTGAAGTTCGCCTTCTCGAAAACTTGCTATGATTATATTGAGAAGACTTTGCCTTCCATTGATATGTCCTCATATAGCAAACGGGTATCCCAGACTTACAAGGCTATTGTGCGGCGGACGCCGGGTATCGGCTCGATGAAGGACAATATGTTTGTGATGACGATGTACGCCGGGGCTTTTGTGATCGCGCTATACAAAGAGGCGGAAGGAAAGCTTGACGGCGAGACCTTCGCGGGGCTGGTACGCGCGGCTGCCCACTGTCCGCTGATGGTAAAAGCCAAGCAGGGTAAGAGCGCTTTTACGGAAAAAGAAATTGCCAATCGAACCAAACAGGCCAAATGATCCAGGGACCATATTGGTGATTACCCGATGAATTGGTTTTATTATTTTGAAAACATACCCAGTAAGGATGAATATTACATCACGCATAAACAATGCGGCATATGTAAGCTCACGCGGCAAGAGCATTGCGAGGAAATCACGAAGTATCTGTGCATGATGGATTATTATACCTTTGAGATGCAGGGTGCCGTGCTCGATCGGACAAAAACATTGGGTTACGGGGATGATGAGTGTAATTTTCATCTCATGAGCAGGGAGCGCGCCGATGAAATTGGTTTTACGCGAAGCCCGGACGCGAAATAGAGGAAAATAACATTCTTATTTAATGGTATACACAGTTAATAAACGCTTATTCAAAAAAGTCCGGTAAAAAAATTTTACTTTTGCCTTCCGAAACGAATTTCCTGAATGCCTTCTAAAATGTTGTGTGTTTTTCCGCGCGGCTTGTGGCTTTTTTTAACTGTCTTTTGTATAATAGTTTTACGAAATCAAATAAGTCACGATTTAATCCCGCGCGTTCGCCATGCGCAGGTCCATCGCGTCACCAAAAGACCGCGGAGAATGCCGGGATTACCAGGAGGTTTTTATGCTTGTCTCAACAAAATACGGCGACATCAGCGGGCTGAGCACGGATCAATGCGATGTGTATCTCGGCATTCCCTATGCCGCGCCGCCGGTGGGTGATTTGACGTTTAAGCATCCCGAGCCGCCGGCGCCGTGGGAAGGTGTGCTCCGGGCGGACAAAGGTTCCGCCAACCCGGTTCAAGCTGAGGGCGGATTTCATATCGGCTACAACAATTTGGACTGTCTGTATCTCAATGTGTTCGTGCCCAAGGGCGCGGAAGGACCGCTCCCGGTGATGGTGTGGCTCTACGGCGGCGCGTTCAGTCAGGGCGGCGCCGGGGCGAAAGAGCCGGGTTCATCGGACGTGCATTACAATCTCGCCCGCTTTGCCGCGGAGACGGGCTGTGTGGTGGTGACCCTCAATTACAGACTCAATGTCTACGGCTTTCTCAATCTGCGGGCCTTTGATGAAAGCTTTGATCTCAACAACGGCCTGTATGATCAGATCGCCGCGCTGCGCTTCGTCAAA
>CACZTE010000022.1 GCA_902784045.1 uncultured Eubacterium sp.
CAATGCTGTGGCTTTAATTAAGGGAATTGGCGCCTCGTTTCACGAAATCGGTATTGCGAAAGCCGTCACGGCGCATTTTGCCGATATAGGCCACGATATCAACGTGCACGATGTCACCTATGAAAACGCCCAGGCCAGAGAGCGAACCCAGATTCTCATGGATTTGGCCAATCGCTTCGGCGGCATAGTCGTCGGTACAGGCGATCTCTCTGAGTTGGCCCTCGGATGGGCCACTTATAACGGCGATCACATGTCGATGTACGGCGTAAACGGCGGTATTCCCAAAACATTGGTGCGTTATGTGGTGGATACCATCAAAGACATGGAAGCCTACAGGGATATCAAAGACGTGCTTGCAGATGTGCTCAACACGCCGGTTTCACCGGAACTTCTTCCCCCGGAAAAAGACGGCACTATTTCCCAGCAAACCGAAGATATCGTCGGGCCCTACGAACTGCATGACTTCTTTTTGTTCCATATGATTCGAAACGGTTTTTCACCGGGAAAAATCTTTGTGATGGCCCGCGTTGCCTTTAACGGCCGCTATGACGATCAAACCATTAAACACTGGCTCGTCACCTTTATGCGTCGTTTTTTCGCTCAGCAGTTTAAACGTTCCTGCCTTCCTGATGGACCGAAAGTCGGATCGGTGGCCCTTTCACCCAGAGGCGATTGGCGGATGCCCTCTGATGCCGCAGCGTCGCTTTGGATAGCCGAAGCTGAAAATATAATGATATAATTTCAAATAATAGCTGATTATCATTATGAGCAATAAAAAGCGATGATTTTTGATTGCTTTATTTGGTCATCTATTATATATTATGTATATAAAACAGTACACGTTGTTTAATAGCGCGGTTTTCTATTGATTATTATGATAATCACCGTCTATTTATAGTCAATCAAATAACGTTTCATTTAAAATCCTTTCGATTACCGTGTAAGAAAACCTGTATGATTTGGGTGGGACAGTTGACTTAAGACTGATTTAAAAAAATAAATTCCCGCATCGGTGTGTTCGCTTGGTATTAATCCGAAAAGTTACGAGAGGTGCCCTCATGGACAAGTTAAAAAACGTTATTGATCGAGATGAGATCATCAAATTTTTTCCGCAAATATTAAGCGCTTTATCTCATACTGCTGACAGCAAATTTGTTTTTATCAGCAATATTAAGACCGGTTATTCTTATTGGTCTCCGGAGGCTATCGAATATTTCGGCTTATCCAGTGGAAGTGGTTATAAAATTGAAAAAGAGTGGATTGAACATATTGCCGAAGACGAACAGCAAATTTTCATTGACAGTATCCAGGAGCTCTTTCGGGGAGAGATCGATGACCATGATTTGATTTACCGTGCCCGCAATCGTAAAGGACATTATGTGACATGCACATGCAAAGGAAAGTTGATTCGTGATGAAGAGGGAAATCCCGCTTTTTTTGCTGGTATTATTATCAACCATGAAAAAGAATTTGTTATCGATCATGTGACGGGACTTTACAGCCGCAACGCTTTGTTTGACGCAATGCGCGGTTTGATTATTAATCACAAACCGTTTTATCTGCTGGCCACAGGTATTCGCCAGTTCTCTGAAATCAACTTGAATTATGGTTATGCTTTTGGCAATAAAGTACTCAAAGCCATGGCGGAATACGCCCTAACCCTTCGCAACGGTTCTTTTATTTACCGATGCGACGGCGCTAAGACCATCACTTTACTGCTGGCAGACAAGCATCCCCCAAAACGGATTGTTGAGCGTTATGATTTTTTAAGAACATATTATGAAAACTTTCTTGAAGTTGATGGGATGAGAATACCCATTGAAATTTGCGGAGGACTCATCTATATAGATGGACAGGATAATCTGGATGTCAACACGATTTATAATTCAGCGATGCAAGTGATTCAAGAATCCAAACTCAACGCGATTTCAAAGCTTAATATTGTCGACAATACCATGCTTCTCGGCAATGCCCGACAAATGACGATTCTTAACGAAATACGAAAATCCGTTATTGATGATTGCGAAGGGTTTTTCCTTTGTTATCAGCCTATCGTTGACGCGAAAACCGAACGCGTGTCCGGCATGGAGGCCCTCATTCGATGGAAAAACGACGAATTCGGCGTTGTGCCGCCGGCCGCTTTTATTACTTGGCTTGAGCAGGACAATCTGTTCTTCAAATTGGGCAATTGGATTATTGAGCAGGCCATTACTGATACGATACCGATATTAAAAGAACATCCGGACTTTGTCGTCAATATCAATCTGGCTTATCCACAGCTTCAGCGTTCCAATTTTAAATTGGTTTTTAAACAAATTGTCGAAAGAAGAAACTTTCCTGCGCATAATATCAAGTTAGAATTGACCGAACGATGCAAGCTTTTGAATATTAATAAGCTTCGTAAAGACATGAACTTTTTTAAAAAAGAAGGGATGTATATCGCGTTGGATGATTTTGGAACGGGCTATTCCGCGATGAATCTCATTTCAGAGCTGCCGGTTGACCAAATTAAAGTTGACCGAAGTTTTATTGAAGACATTCAAACCGATTATGTCAAACAGAGTCTTTTGCGATCCATCACCTATTGCGCGAGAGACCTCGGAAAAGATGTGTGTGTAGAAGGGATTGAAACAGCCGAGATGGGCGACTATCTGAGAGCGAATTTCCCTGTTTCTTATTTCCAGGGTTTTTATTATGCCAGACCGATGCCTATCGACGAGTTTACCGCATGGATGAACAAATGGGAGGCACGTCTGAATAACGAGGACAATCATAAAGAATAATCTGAAAAAGGGACAGACAAGAGAGTGGCATAACAAATTTATATTCATATATAAAAAGAAAAACAAAGGTTATGATGAAAAAAATCCCGACGCCGGTGTGAAAAAGTACCGCTATCGGGATTTTTTGTTAAGAATGATTATTTAGATGGTGATTAGTGATTATCTTTTTTTGCCGTGTCATCATAATCCGGCGCGTGAGGGACGTTTTTGTAGTCTTCTTTAAAAGGGTCAGCGGGTTTTGATGCTTTTACGCCGCCAAAAGGATCATCCGGATTGATTTTGACTTCCGGTTCGGCCATGTTGGCAATGTCTTCGTTAGGCGCGTTGTGTGACGGCATGTTAATTTCGGGTTCGGACGTTTTAGCGGTGTCTGTGTTGCCGATATTAAGATCATTCGCCACATCTTTATAGGGATTGACAGGCGCGGACGACAAAGTGCTATTGATGTCAGCCTGGGACGCGTTGGATGCTGCATTCGAGTTCACGGTCTGATTTTGATTTGTGGCAGCATTATTTTGCGCATTGGATTGGGGAGCGGCCTTTTGTCCTTTTGATGTCGAGTCTTCGGGCAGATATTCTTCGGGTTCATCGTTTCGGATGACGAATATGAAGATGGGCAGCAGGAAGGGAAAGATGACGCTCAAAACGATATAAAGCATGGCCGAATTGGGACGATAAAGCTTAAACAGTCTGTAATGGGCGCAATAAGCATAGAGCGCGAATACAACAGAACAAATCAAACCGACAGGCTGAGCGAAGGATAAAATACTGATGGCGACAGGACCAATCAGCAAAATCCACTGAGCATAGGGGATAACCGGCGAAAAGAAGAGGACTTTCTCATCGATGATTTCACCTAAAAGATAGTCTCTGCCATAAGGAATCCAAGCGAGAAAAGGACTTGAGATACCTTTGTTGGTGGCGAGACGATAGAGAGCTATTGAACTCAACACATAGAGAATAATGGCCGGTACGATTAAAAAAAACATAATTGCATATACAACGGCAATAAAATCCTGCATATGATCCTCCTTATTATAAAAATATAATACCAAAATGATTTCGCAATGCAATGTCGACCTTGCATAGCAATCTTTGGCGATAATTATAGCATTGTTTTCTTAAAAGATGTGCTTAAAATCAAAGATCTATTGGTATTTTCGCTCAGACAAATAATAAAAAATGTCAGGAAACTTTATAGTTAATAAAAACAGGTTTTGAAACATGTGTCCATAATTTTTGAAAGTCTGGTGATGAGCGAATAAAAAGCCGACCGTGTTTAGCGGTCGGCAAAATGTGTTTGAATGTGCTATCCTTAGTTTTCCAAATATTCTTGCGGTTCGTTGTTGCGAAGCGTGAAAGTGAAAATGGATCCAAGGAATGAGAAGATAACTGTAAGCACAGTATACATCACAGCGGATTCCGGTTTGTAGAGTTTGTACAAACGA
>CACZTE010000023.1 GCA_902784045.1 uncultured Eubacterium sp.
AGTTGTCGATAAACTCAAACAGGCCGAAGCCTGCATGCATCACCATCAGGATGAGGAGGCGTAACCCATGGAAAACCAAATGATTCCGGAAAGCGATCTTTCCAACGAAATGATTTGCTCGATTGCCGCTACGACGGCTCTGGGCGTCAACGGTGTCGAAAAGATGTTTATGCGTCTTTCCGATGAAATTTTAGACGCTATTTATCCCTCAGCGGTTTCAAGCGGTGTCAAAGTCATCAAATATGACGAAGGTTATGAAATCAATCTGCACATCATCACCGCGCTTTACGCGAATATCCCCCGTGTGGCCGCGGAAGTTCAAAAGAAAGTTGCTGAAGCTGTCCGTGTTATGGTGGGTCAGCGCGTGTCCAAAGTGAACGTCCATATCAAAGGATGCGGAAAATATTAAAAAAAGGAAAACCGCAGCATTTTGTCTGCGGTTTTTTTAACGGTTTAACTATGACAATCAATATTGAAAAAAGAAGACATGAACGGGAACGCGCGTTGCGCGCGGTTTTCCAATTGGATTATCATAAAGATAAAAAAGATTTGAAACGCGCGGTGATGGCCGTCGCTTCGGGCGAAGCCGGCTTTGATGAAGAAGACCCGCAAGCTTTTGAGCCTTCGGATGACACAGAGGGAAAAAATTCTCAAGCCAAAGAAGACACCCGTTACGCCGAACTGGTTTGCGGGACGGTAATAGAATATCGGGAGTCCATCGATGAGCGCATTTCCTGTTATTTAAGAAAAGACTGGCCTTTTGAGCGAATTCCCGAAGCCGAAAAAGCGGTGCTCCGCGTGGCTGTCGCGGAAATGGTTTATCTGAAAATGCCCAAAGAAATCGCTATTAATGAGGCCGTTGAACTCGCTAAACAATATGGCGACGACAACGCGCCAAATTATATCAATGGCATTCTCCACCGGATGTCTGTCGACATCAAAAAGAAAAATAAAAACAAAACCAAATCCAGCTCAAAAAAGCCGTCTCACGCGAAAGAAAATGATTCTGTGACCGAGTTGGAAGAGTCATTTCACGCAAAAGAAAATGATACTGGAGACACCCTTAAAACAGACGAAGCGGCGTCCGCAGAGTCAAAAAATAACGGTGAAGACACTTCCGGCGGATGGACGATCAAAAACAACAACGAAGCTGATAAGACGGCGTCGCAGGAATAAAGAAAGTCGACTCACATGTATTTAGGAATCGACACCAGCAATTATACAACATCCCTCGCTTTGATTGAAAGCGGTGAGATCATCGCTGAGAGTAGACGCGTGCTTCACGTAAAAGCGGGCGAGCGTGGGCTTAGGCAATCCGAAGCCCTTTATCAGCACATTGTCAATTTGCCGGAACTCTTTGACGCTTTGTCAGAAGAGATAGATTTCGCGGGCAAAATAAAGGCAATCGGCGTCAGCGAAAAACCTCGGCCGCTAAAGGACAGTTACATGCCTGTTTTTCGCGCCGGCATTTCGGCAGCGACCGCTATCTCAAAAAGCTGCGGCATTCCGATGTACCGCTTTTCCCATCAGGACAATCACATTCGCGCGGCATTTTTCGGTCATCAAATGTTAGATTTGGACGAAGGAAAACAAATTCGTTTTCCTTTTCTCGCGGTCCATTTTTCCGGAGGCACGTCGGAAATTGTACTTGTCAGAAAAGTGACAAAAACCGGTTACGAAAGTGAAATAGTTTCCGAAACAATGGACTTAAATGCCGGACAGCTCATCGACCGCGTCGGGGTGGCTTTAGGTTATGGTTTTCCGGCGGGGCGCGAGCTTGAAGCTCTGGCGCTCAGCGCGAGTCGAAAAGACTTTAAATTAAACACTGCTCTCGACGGTGTGAATTTTCACTTTTCCGGGCAGGAAAACGCCGTGAAAAAAGCGATGGAAGACGGCGTTCCCGACGAAGAGATCGCGTACGCTGTCTTTGACAATGTGGCTCGGACCCTTTGCCGGGTCATCAGACGATTAAAGGAAGAATACAATGTCCGCGACGCCGTTTTTTCCGGCGGTGTTATGGCTAACGGCATTATCAAGTCCGTTTTGAAGGAAAGGCTCTATCGTAGCGGCATCCGACTACGTTTCTCGCAAACCTCTCTGGCGACGGATCACGCCGTAGGGCTCGCTTTGCTTGCGGAGGATGTTTATCAAGGAGTGATTCAATGATTGATCGGGAACTTTCCGTTTATGAGGTTAATCATTATATCAAGACGGTTTTTGCCAATAACAGCATCTTAAAGCGCGTGAAGGTGCGGGGAGAAATATCCAATTTTAAACACCACTCATCAGGGCATATGTATTTTTCCATCAAGGATGATGACGCCACTCTGGCCTGCGTGATGTTTAAAAGCGATGCGATTAAACTCAACTTTATCCCGGAAAACGGCATGGATGCGGTGTTATCCGGCAGAATTGATATCTATGAGCGATCCGGTCAGGTACAGCTATATGTCAGAAATATAAAACCTTCGGGGATCGGCGAATTATACTGCGTTTTTGAACAACGTAAAGACAAGCTTTCGGATATGGGATGGTTTGACGCGGACTTAAAAAAGCCGATTCCCGAATATCCTTCAAAAATCGGCATTGCCACTTCTCCGACGGGAGCGGCGGTGCGCGACCTAATTACGGTGATTAAAAGGCGAAGTCCGGCCGTTGATATTTTGCTTGTGCCCTGTCTCGTGCAGGGAGCTGACGCTCCGCAGTCCATCGCGCAAGCGATAAAGAGCCTTGATGCCAGAGACGATATTGATGTTATCATTGTCGGGCGGGGCGGGGGTTCAATGGAGGATTTGTGGGCTTTCAACGAAATGGCAGTTCTCGAAGCGATTCACGAAGCAAACAAACCCGTCATTTCCGCTGTCGGTCACGAAACGGACTTTACGTTGTCTGATTTTGTTGCCGATATGCGGGCGCCGACGCCATCAGCGGCAGCGGAGCTTTCAACCGTTGATATGACGCTCAGCATCGGAATACTGCTCGCCCTTTCGGACAGGCTTTCATCGGCGGCGAAAACCATGATTTCCGAGCGTGCTTCTCTTTTGGATACTTTAACCCTTCGCTTGGAGCAAAACAGCCCTCAAAGGCAAATTGAGCGGGATGCTCAATATCTGGATATGCTGTCCGAAAAAATGCAGCTCGCGATGAAAAATCGGTTGACAATGAACGTGCAAAGACTTCATGCCCTGGAAGAAAAGCTAAAAGCTCTCGATCCCAAAGCCGTGTTAAACCGAGGCTTTGCTATCGTAACAGATGAGCGCGGGCGAAGAATCGCGGAGGCGAAGGATGCCGCCGGACAACCGCAGTTAACGCTTACCTTTGCTGACGGAAATGTCAAAGTTACACCAATGGAGAATTAAAATATGCCAAAACTATCTTTTGAAAAACAAATTGAGCGTATCGAAAAAATCACTGCCGATTTGGAGAGCGGAGAATTGTCTTTGGAAGACGCGATGAAACGATATGAAGAAGGCGTAAAACTCATAACGTCCTGCAGCAAATCTTTGACGAAAGCTGAAGGAAAAGTGACAAAATTAATTGAAAATATGGAAGTACCTTTCGGAGGAGAACAAGATGTATGATTTTAACGCCCGAAACAAAGGGTTGATTCAAGGGGTTGAGACAGATCTTTCAGCGTGCTTTGATCGTGAGTTTGACACGCCGGACGTCATTGTCGACGCGATGAAATACAGTCTTTTTGCCGGAGGCAAACGTGTGCGGCCTGTGCTCATGCGGCAAACCGCGCTCATGATGGGCGGCGATGAAGATTGCGCCCGCGCGCTTTCCTGCGCCATCGAAATGATTCATACCTATTCGCTCATTCATGATGATTTGCCGGCAATGGATAATGATGATTTGCGCCGCGGAAAACCGACCAATCACGTTGTTTACGGTGAAAGCATCGGTATTTTGGCCGGAGACGCTCTGCTCAATTTCGCGTCGGAAACGGCTTTGACCGATATCATGGCACATCCCGAAAGTATGGAGAGAAGCATTAAGGCATACGCCTATTTAATG
>CACZTE010000024.1 GCA_902784045.1 uncultured Eubacterium sp.
AACACGACAAAAAGAGTGAATATTATTGTCTCGAATTTACCGTGTGTTCATATTGATTTAAAAGACGGATTAACATTAGACACAGTAAAAGATAATTCCAAAGACATTAAATATAAAGACAACACGGTGTCTATTACTGATCCAGCAGGAGAACATGCTCTTGCGCCTACAGATGGTGTCGAATTTAAGGGCAGAGGTAATAACACTTGGGGATACGGTATGAAAAAACCGTATCAAATTAAATTCGATAAGAAAACAGGTGTGTTGGGGATGCCTAAAGCAAAGAAATGGGTTTTGCTGGCAAATATGAATGATGCTTCTCTAATGAGAAATAATCTTGTATTTGACATGGCAAGAGAATCCGGAGAGTTGGCACCCGATAGCCGTTTTGTTGATGTTTTTGTCAACGGCAATTATGAAGGTAATTATACACTGACCGAAAAAGTTCACGCCAATCGCTGCGGTATTGATTTTCAAACAAACGAAGGCGTTTTGGTTGAAATGGACAACAATTATTATCAAGAAGAAGATTACTTTTTTGAAGATCCCACATCAAATTCTCACTTTGTTTTAAAAGACAGTCAGGCGGATGATGCCGATCAACAGAATTCGGTTGCGCTAAATGCTTTTAAACAATTTGAAGCAAAAGAAAAGACAATCAGTCATATTATTAACAATACGAAAGATTGGAATACATTAAATCAATATCTCGATACCGATAGTTTGATATATTATTATATTATGCAGGAATTAACAGAAAATATTGATTCCGCGCAAAGCAGCATGTTTTTATACCAGGATGGCGCGAATGATAAAATTCATTTCGGCCCGCTGTGGGATTATGATAACTCAATGGGAAATATGGTTGATCGAACAAATGGACCATGGCTGACAAGGGAATCCAGGAAAGAGATGAGAATCAATTGGTTCACTGAACTACGTAAAATCCCGGAGTTTAACAAACGCGTCAGCGAGATATACAGAGAAAAATCTGCGCCTTCGATCAACAACCAAATTCAAGCAATTGATGGCAAGCAAGCGTCATTGACGCTTTCTTCCGATATGAATTTTCATCGTTATGATATTCTCGGCAATCCTGATGTCAGAGACGCCTCGATTTGGACATTATATCCTTCCACGTATTCCGATTCGGTTCAAGAAGTAAAAGATTGGCTCATTCAACGAAAAGCTAATTTAGATCGTCAATTCACCGGTATACATGTTGGATATAATGCGCATTTAGCTAATCTCGGTTGGCAAGAGGTTAAAGTAGATGGTGAAGAAGCCGGAACAACAGGGCAATCATGTCCAATGGAAGCGATTGGTGTTTATCTTAACAGTAGCGAGCTTCCTGGAAGCGTTGAAACACGTTCTTATGTTGATAGCATTGGCTGGCAAGATTGGAAAGCCGATGGAAATTATTCTGGCACAACGGGACAATCCAAAGCGTTAGAAGCGATTGAAGTACAATTATCCGGACAAATCGCGGAACAATATGATATTTATTATCGAACCCATGTCGCAAATATCGGATAGATGGGTTGGGCTAAAAACGGGGAGTCCGCCGGAACAATAGGATATGGTTTGCCGATTGAAGCAGTTCAGGTGAAGATGATTCCCAAAAACAGCGCACCGCCAACGGATGACACAGGCATATCCGCATTTCGAAGGAAAAAGATTAACTGCACCGGATATGTACAAAACATTGGATGGACAAATCCTGTGGGAGATGGTGAAATTTGCGGCACTACCGGAAGAAGTTTACGTTTAGAAGCCTTTCAGTTAAATCTCAGCGATCCTGAATATGAAGGAAGTATTCAATATCAATCGCATATTCAAAATATTAGCTGGGAAAATGAGTGGAAATCAAACGGTGAATTGTCCGGAACAATGGGTAGATCTTTACAGACGAAAGCCATTAAGATTAAATTAACCGGAGAGATGGCAAAGCATTACGATATCTGTTATCGAGTCCACGCACAAAATTTTGGTTGGCTTGGATGGGCAAAAAACGGACATCCTGCCGGGACAGAAGGATACGGCTACAGAGTGGAATGTATACAGGTAATGCTTGTCGAAAAAGGAATAAGCATTCCGATTGTTACGCCGCAATCTGATCAAAGTGATTTCTATAAGAAAAACAATGACCCCGATTTTTATTATCCAAATTGTTGTTTAGATCAAGTGGTTGATTATACAACGCATGTGGAAAATGTCGGTTGGCAACCCTATGTGTCCAACGGTATGATGGCTGGAACAAGCGGACAATCCTTACGATTAGAAGCGCTTCGTGTCAAACTGACCAATCCTCAATACCCAGGAAGTGTGACATACCGGACGCATATTGAGAATATTGGTTGGGAAAGCACCTATCGCTCCGGCGGCGCAATGAGCGGCACAAGCGGACAATCCTTAAGACTTGAAGCATTACAGCTTTCATTGAGCAGAGAAATGGCTAATCATTACGATATTTATTACCGTGTCCACGCGCAAAACTTCGGCTGGCTCGGATGGGCGAAAAACGGTCAAAGCGCGGGAACAGCAGGTTACGGTTATCGCTTGGAAGGACTCCAGATTGTTGTTGTTGAGAAAGAACAGGACATCTATCAACTTAATCCCGGAAAAGCCAAAATAAACGCGTTTGAAGAAAAAACGACGATGGAAAAACCACAAAAACTTGAACTGTAAAATGCGGAAGAAAAAGCAAAGTCTCGCGTGATCGGCGGGGCTTTGCTTTTTACCCGCATCATTGAAAATCGCTTAAACCTTGCATTTGAGGTTTGGACTTTAGGCTTCATCGTGATATAATAGTTCAAGACAGATGGATTTTTCGCGGGTCAACTATCCGAGACAGGAAACGGGCTTGCGGCTATCCCATAACACCAATCATTTTAATCATTTTTATTTGTCAAATTCGTTTTGTTGATTTTGACAAATTGATTATTTTGATTGCATAAAGTATAGATCAAACTGTATTATGCAGAAACCATAATCATGATGAAGGTATTTTAAAATGAAAGAATATTTATCTTCGGCAGGCAGTGTGCCGCAATGGATTGAAGCGTCGCAGGTTGCCCTGAAAAGCGGGAATTTTACCCGGATTAAATATCGTAAACGGGATCAAATCATCACGGCAAAATACGGGTCGGACACCATCTCGGTGCTGATTGAGCCCAAAGATTCCGTCCATGTCAATTTGACCATTGAGTGTTCCGATCAGCAAGTTCTTGACTGGTTTAAGCACTGTGTTGCCGATGTCATGCTGCATCCCGAGCAATATGAGAACGGCGCGCAAAAGAAGATGACCCGAAGAGAAGCCCTGGCTATAGAAAGAGCTAATCGGAAAAAAGAACGGGAAAAACGAGAAGCCCTGGCGGAACAAAATGATGTCGAAGTCGAAGAAGTTCAAACCGACGACATTTATCCGGACGAAGAGACTGAGCTTTTAGAAACCGGCGGATTTTGGACGCGCTTTAAGATTATCAAAGAGCGCATGGAGCAAAAGAAATGGTTTCGCATTTTGATGCTCTTTGTTTTGCCGCCTTACGGCATTTATATCATGCATCATCAAAAGCGGTTTAACTTTTTTATGCGCTGGGTGATGACTTTGCTGTTTGTGTGTTATTTTCTGTTTGTCTGGCTTGGATTTTTCGGTGTGAATACCGGGCTTAACAGTGAGCGTATTAACGGTTGGTCGCAGGAAATCGGACAATCGGTTAATAATACGATATACCGTTTTAAAAATCAATCAAAGCCGGCGCCGATGCCAACACCCACGCCTGCCGAGCAAACACCTGTCGAGTGAGACGCTAATTCATGGCAATCATCCATTGATTGATAAGGCCTTCGATTTTTCGCTTTCGAAGGCCTTTAATATTTGGATGAAAGATCAAGTTAGTTTTCATTCGCCAAAGCGTCAAGCGAGGCAATGATTAACTGCCAGACGCGTTCTGTTGACGAAATGGATAATCTTTCTCGGGGTGTGTGAATATCCAAAATATTCGGACCGACGGAGACAATATCTATTTCTGGACATTTTTTCGCGAAAAGGGCGCATTCCAGACCGCCGTGGGTGATATCGATCATAAGCGGTTTGCCGAAGAGTTTTTGATTTTCGGTATTCATGACGGCATAGAGCACGGAATCGTTTTTTGGTATCCATGCGGGATAGATACCGGTTACGACGGCGGAGCCGCCTAAGTATTTTGTAAATGCTTCGATTTTGTCGCCCAAAAGGAGGCGGTCATCATCGTCGTGGCTTCTGAGATGGGTGATCAGAGTGAAGGTATCTTCGGCGGTTTTCATAATGCCGAGATTAAGGGAGGTGTGCACCTTTTCGGGAAGGAAGCGGTTCATGCTTTGGACGCCGTCGGGCATCATGTTTAAGGCCATGAGACACCGTTTTTTTGATTCGGCATCCATGACGTCATAGGTGCCCATATCGCCGAAGCGCGCCGAAATGAACAAGTCTTTATCATCTTGTTGGGCGCTATTCCGGCAAGTGGCCTGTAATTTTGAAAGGACCAGTCCGAGCTTTTCTCTATCCGCGGGATTGATAATGATGTAGGCTTTTGCGGTTTGGGGGATGGCGTTGACTTTATTGCCGCCTGCGAGATCCGCGATTTGGAAATGGATTTCTTTTCCGAGAGAGAAGAGAATGTTGCCCAGAAGAATATCGGCATTGTAGCCGTAGCGCTCAATGCTCATGCCGGAATGACCGCCTGCCAGACCGCCGACGGTCAAGCCGACGATCATTCCAGGCGCGTCCATCCGGGTGATGGGAAATGAAAGATCCATTTCGGCGCCGCCGGCGCAGCCCATCGTCGCGATACCTTCTTCTTCGGAATCGATGTTGATGAGGCGCTTCGCGCCGTCAAAGACGTCGGGGTCAAGGGCGTAGGCGCCGTCCATGCCGACTTCTTCTTCGACAGTCAGCACGATGATTGTCTTGGGGTGGACAATGGTGTCTTTTCCTTCCATCAACGCGAGGCACATGGCCACCGCGATGCCGTCATCACCACCGAGAGTCGTGCGGTCGGCGTGCAGATAATCGCCGTCGACAATCAGGGTGAGGGGATCCTTTTCGAAATTGTGGGAATGGCCGTCTTCTTTTTCGCAAACCATGTCTAAATGGCCTTGCAGCACAATAGACTCAGCCGATTCGTGTCCGGGGGTGGGTTCTAAAGTGGCGATGACATTGCCGGCGCCGTCTTGATAGGCGGAAACGCCGAATTGTTTGGCGACGTCAAGACAATAGGCCGCGAGGGCTTCGGTATGATATGAGCCGTGGGGAATACTTGATATTTTATAGAAATAGTGAAAGACTTTTTCCGGTTGTAATGTTTGAGGATTGGCTGTCATTTTTTCTCCTTTCATGCGCTTTGTGTTGAAATCATATATTGTCGACCGATGAAACGGTGTGATTGACTTGATAATGGCCAATGAATATTATACAATGATAACACAAATATTTAATTAAAAGAGGTAAAATCTGTGAAAATCGTTGTAGGTATGTCCGGCGGCGTTGATTCTTCCGTGGCGGCATATTTGCTCAAACAGCAGGGACACGACGTCATCGGCGTGTTTATGCGCAATTGGGAAGAAAAAGATGAAAATGGGGTTTGTACGGCCACCGAGGATTTCAAAGACGTGGAAAAGGTATGCGACGCTATCGGCATGCCGTATTATACCGTCAATTTCGCGAAAGATTATTATGACCGCGTATTTTCTTATTTTTTGGATGAATACAGCAAGGGCCGCACGCCGAATCCCGATGTGCTTTGCAACCGTGAGATTAAGTTTAACGTGTTTATGGATTACGCGCTGAAAGCGGTGGGAGCGGACTATCTGGCGACGGGTCATTACGCGGCAATCGGCCGCGACGGCGAAGCCTATACGTTAAAACGCGCCAAAGATCTCGGTAAAGATCAGACGTATTTTCTTTGTCAGCTTGGGCAAAAACAGCTTGCCAAAGCGATGTTTCCCCTTTCGCATTTGGATAAAAAAGAGGTGCGAAAAATAGCTTTGGACGCGAATCTGCCGACGGCTTCCAAAAAAGACTCAACGGGTATCTGCTTTATCGGAGAGCGTAATTTCACCAAATTTTTAAGCGGCTATCTGCCGGCGAAGCCCGGGCTGATTAAGGACCTTTCCGGCAATGTGAAGGGCAAGCATAACGGGTTGATGTATTATACCCTCGGTCAGCGACGGGGTCTCGGCATCGGCGGACAGGGAACCGGTGAGCCGTGGTTTGTGGTGAAAAAAGATTTGTCCGACAATGTGCTCTACGTTGTTCAGGGGGACGGTCATCCGGCGCTGTACAGCAAATCCCTTGAAGCTTCGGAGATGAATTGGGTGGCGGGGCACGCGCCCGAACAAAAGCGCTTTGACTGCACGGCCAAATTCCGCTACCGTCAGCCCGATCAGGACGTGAGGGTAACGGTTTTGGACGACGGCAACATTCACGTGGATTTTGTGAAGCAGCAGAGAGCGATCACTCCCGGTCAGGAAGTTGTGCTGTATATGGGAGATGTTTGCCTTGGCGGCGCGACGATTGATTCGGCGGAGCCGGTTGAGGATTGACGCGCCTGACGGGGCGTTTGTGTTTTGAGACACGCGGGCTTTTTAAAGAGCGGGAGGTTGTCAATTCCTTGCGCTATCGCGCAACCCCACCATCAGACGCCCTTCGGGCGCCAGCTTTCTCCCGGAGCGAAGAAGCCTTTTTGTGCTCAGTTTGTTTTTTGACAAAACGGGAAGAAGCCTTTTTGGTTCGGCTTATGGGTCTTTTTGATTTTCGCTTGTGTTGTCTGTTTTGTTTTCATTATCTTTTAATGGCGCGCGGCGCTATAATCGCGCTGGCGCCTTTTTTTAGTTCTCTTGTTTTTGTATGCCGGACAGATAGGTGATGAATTGTTCGGCTGTGCGTCCCGAGCGGTTGAGATGGCGAAGTTCCCAGGTGATGGCGGCGCCTTCCAGTTCTGTATCGCTCATGGTGATGCCGGCGGCTTTTGCCATTTCTCGGACGATGTTTAAGTATTCTTTTTGATTTGGGGCGATAAAGCTTAGGACTAAGCCGAATCGGCTGCTTAAGGAGAGTTTTTCTTCCATGACGTCTTTGGCGTGTACGGCGTCGGTGCGCTCGCTCATGCTTTCGGAAACCAGATGGCGTTTGTTGGATGTGGCGTAGATGCGCACGTTGGGGGTGTTGTCCTCCAATGAGCCTTCCAGCACGTTTTTAAACCGCTTGAAATCACTTTCTTTATCGTCAAAGGACAGATCATCCACAAAGAGAATAAAAGCATAGGGCCGGTCTTTGATACGGGAAATGACCGACGGCAGCTCGCCGATCTGGTCTTTTTTGATTTCGATCATGCGCAGTGATGTATCCGCGAAGGTATCGAGAAGAGCTTTGACCATGGTGGATTTTCCCGTTCCCATGTCGCCTTTTAAGAGGACGTTGAGGCCGGCGCGGTGATTGATAAATGTTTTGGTGTTATCGATCAGCTGCTGTTTTTGCGCGTCACAGCCGATGAGGGCATCCATGGATTTGTATTTTCTGGGCGGTATGGGGACAAGGTTGCCTTTGGTATCGATTTTGAAGCATTGATGGGACTCGAACATGCCGAGACCGCGGCTCTTGATATAGGCGTTTAAAGCGTTAAAGGTGGAGGTTTCGTTCCCGCTGTCAAAGGCGGTGTAAAGGCCCTCGTCTTTGATGGTGTTAAAAAGGGTTAAGTCAAATATGTTTTGCGCGTCAATTGGGTTTTCCGCCAGAAAAACCTGCCAATCAAAATGATAGACCGAAAGCAAGACATGCATATCCGAGAGCATGCTGGGATAGAAGGGATGATCTGACGACACGGTTTCTTTTTCAAAGCGCATCGTGAGGGGGTTGTCATCGGCTAAAATCTGCGCGAGGACAAAATCATGCCATAAGGTCGGGGCGTAGCGGGCATCATCAAAATGGGCCATCGCGTAGGCGCTCACCTCTGATTTCAATGTGAAATAGGCGGCTTTTAAATCGTTGTAGGAGACACTTTGTCCATTGGCGTCAAAGAGGCATTCAAAGGCTTTAAGGCTCGGCCGGTCGGCGAGTGATTTAAAAAAAGTGAAGTTTGGGTATTGGGTTGGATGGAGATCCTGTTGATTCATGAAAAGCTCCTTTTTTCGTGTTATGGCTATTATACCATAGAATCAATCAGATGATGATTTGATGCTTCCTTTGGTTTCTCATAATTTCGGCAATTTTTGAAATCGAATACTTGTCGATGATTTTCCCTTGTGATAAAATAGAGATGAAATCATTATCAATCATTTTTCAATCTGCTTTTTTGGAGGATTTATGACCTACCAAACACAATTGCCGCCTTTTGAACTGGCGTTAAATTATTTATCTTATCGCGACCGGACGGAAAAGGAAATGCGCGATTATCTGGCAAAACGCCATATTCGGGAAAAAGCAATTGACGCGGCCATTGATAAATTAAAGTATTATGATTATATCAACGATGAGCGCCTGCTCAAACGGCTTTGCGAGCAAAACGCCATCGGCAAACGCCTGGGGAGGCGCAGACTCAAGCGCGACCTCAAACAAAAGGGTTTTGACGAATCGTTAACCGGGCGAATCGATACACTCATCGATGATGAAACCGAAAAGGCCTGTCTGGCCTATCATTTCAAACAAGCCGAAAAACGCTACGCCAAAGATCCACCGGGGAAGCGGCGGCAAAAGATGACCGCTTATCTTATGCGGCGGGGGTTTGGTTACGAGGCGATCGCGCCGTTTTTTGACAGCTTAGCCGATACCGGTTCTGATGAGCGGGGCGGGACGGATCCGGATGATGATCAGCTTTTGTTTTATTTTGAAAAGTATTACCGGATGCAGTCGAAAAAAGGCTACACCGGACGCGAGCTTCAAATGCGGGTCAGCCGCAATCTGGCGCAGAGGGGATTTCCCTATGACGCGATTCGGGAGATTGTGGAGCGCGAATTGAAGCCGGAGGAGTTTTGAGATACGCGAGGTTTTCGTATCATGCGGGCGATTCTTCGTGAGGTGCGCGATAAGCCACGGATTGCTTCGCGTTTCACGCTCTCGCAATCCTACGGACATTCGCACTCCGCGCTTAAGTGAGCATCCAAATCTATGATTTTAAGTGAGCGTCTGAATTTATAATTCAGCAACGCGAACTTATCGAATGAAATGGGTGGAGGCTAACGCGAACTTACAGTAGCTTGCAGCCAATCACGCTTCGCCTATGGCTTGCGTTCTTGGGCAAGCCTTGCATGGCACACACATCGGCT
>CACZTE010000025.1 GCA_902784045.1 uncultured Eubacterium sp.
ACTGCGCATGGTCAGAGGCCGGGGTGTAACGAAGTGGGCCGGATCTGCCATGGCTTTTACGAAAGGTATATTTATGCGTTATCAAATTCAAACGTTAAACAACATCTCGAAAGACGGCCTTAAACAGCTGTCGGAAAACTATGTGGTCAGTGATGAGTGCGCCGCTCCCGACGCAATGCTCGTGCGTTCTGCGAAACTCCATGACATGACATTTCCGGAGTCTCTTAAATTTATCGGACGAGCCGGTGCTGGCGTCAACAACATTCCTTTGGAACGCTGCTCGGAAGAAGGAATTGTAGTATGTAACTCACCGGGAGCCAATGCCAACGCGGTCAAAGAACTCGTTGCATTGGGGATGCTCATCTCTTCCCGTAAAGTCGTCGACGGCATTGAATGGACCAAAGGTTTGGCAGACGGTGAAGCCGATGTCGCTGCTGCTGTCGAAAAAGGCAAGAAAGCTTTTGCGGGTCCCGAACTTTACAAAAAGAAAATGGGCGTTATCGGGCTTGGCGCCATCGGTGTGCTTGTTGCCAATATGGCTGTCGATTTCGGGATGAAGGTTTATGGTTTCGATCCCTTTATTTCCATTAAACACGCTTGGGGGTTAAGCAGAAAAGTCAAACGGTCCTCCAGCCTTGAAGCCATTTTCAAAAACTGTGATTATATTTCCATTCATGTGCCTTTCATGAAAGAAACCGAAAACTATATTAACGCTGATTTACTTGGTGTTTGCAAACCTAATCTTCGTTTGATGAACTTTGCCCGGGGCGGTTTAGTGGACAATAAAGCCTTGGCCGAGGCACTCGAAAACGATAAAATCTCCGCTTATGTCTGCGACTTCCCCAGCGAGGAAACTTTGAAAATGAAAAACGCGATTAACATTCCTCATCTTGGTGCTTCCACACCGGAAAGTGAAAACAACTGCGCGGTCATGGCGGTTTCCGAAATGATGGATTTTCTGGAAAACGGCAATATCGTCAATTCCGTAAACTATCCCGATTGCAACATGGGAGCGCCTACAACGGCCCACCGCATTACCGTGGCACACAAAAATATTCCGGGAATGATCGGTCAGATTACGGCAATCCTCGCCAAAGACAATATCAATATCGCTAATATGACCAATAAAAACAAAGGGGCCTATGCTTACACCATGATTGATGTAGACAGTGAAGTGGTCGACCAGGTTGAAGCCGATTTGTCCGGAATCGAAGGCGTCACCCGTGTGCGTTTGATTAAATAAGCAGGTGTGACATGGCAACGATCAAAGCGTTTCGCGCGATCAGACCTTATCCAGAAAAAGCAGAGGAAGTCGCGGCACTGCCTTATGATGTTTACAATCGCAAGGAAGCCCGTGAAGCGGTACGTGGAAAAGCGTTAAGTTTTCTGCGCGTCGATCGTCCGGAAACCACCATGGATGAAGACATCTCGATTTATGATCCATCCGTCTATGAAAAAGCCAAAAAGAATTTTGTGGCTTTAATGGAGGGTCATGTTTTCCTTCGAGAAGAAAAGCCTTGTCTGTATATTTATGAATTGACGATGGACGGCCGTGTCCAAACGGGACTGGTGTCCGTTGCCGCCATTGATGATTATCTGAATAACGTTATTAAAAAACATGAGAACACACGCAATGACAAAGCAGAAGATCGTATCCGTCACGTTGACGCGCTCTCAGCCAATACCGGCCCGATTTTTTTAACCTATCGTCATCGCGAAGATGTGGATGCCATCATTAATGGCGTCAAAGTGCAAAAAAAACCGATCTATGATTTTACAGCCGATGACGGTGTCACACATCGCGCATGGGTGATTGATCATCCGGATTTAATCAGGGCTCTTGAAGACGATTTTGCAGACATCGACGCTCTTTATATTGCCGATGGCCATCACCGCGCGGCATCTGCTGTCGATGTTGGATTGAAATATCGCGAACGCCATCCCGACTATACCGGAAGTGAACCCTTCAACTATTTCTTAAACGTTGCCTTTCCCGACAACACCTTAAGTGTGATGGATTATAATCGCGTTGTCGCTGATTTAAACGGTTATGATGCGGAATCATTTTTGTCGCGTTTAAATGATGTCGTCATGCTCACAAAAGTCGAGAAAGCCTTTCATCCTGAAGAAAAAGGTACATTTGCTATGTTTCTTGACGATCAATGGTATAGCCTTAAAGCGCCGGAAAGAACTTTTGCGTCGGAAGATCCCGTAAAACGATTAGACGTGAGTTTTTTGCAGGATCAAATTCTCTCGCCGATTTTGGGTATTTCCGATCCTAAGACCGACAGCCGAATCGATTTTGTCGGAGGCATTCGCGGTCTTTCGGAGCTCGAGAGACGTTGTCATACGGATATGCGTGTGGCTTTTGCCCTTTATCCTACATCCATTGAAGAATTGATGCAAATTGCCGATGCGGGTAAGCTTATGCCTCCAAAATCCACTTGGTTCGAACCAAAACTTCGCAGTGGATTGTTTATCCATTCATTATTATAATATAAAAGCCGCAGATTCGTTTTGAAATCTGCGGCTTTTGTGTTGAGTATTGGATGTGATGAATATCCGGGAATTCACGAATTTTTACTGACCGATACCGTATTGTTCAAGGTGTGCTTCCATCGCGTTTTTCATTTGATCATTAATGACAATAACGCCGCCGATTTCGCGGTTGTAAAGATGCTCAATAATGTCTCGAACTGTGACGAGGGGATAGGTTGTAATGCCGAAGATTTTGTCAATCTCCTGAACGGCGCTTTTGTCTTCCGCACCTTTTTCCATACGATCGACGGAAATAATCAGACTGTCAACACAAACATCCGCCATCCCCTTTAAAAGGGGGACACTTTCTTTGACGGATGTTCCTGCCGTGATGACATCTTCGATAATCATGGCGTGATCGCCATCCTGAGGCTTATATCCAATAAGAGATCCGCCTTCGCCGTGATCTTTTGCTTCTTTGCGGTTAAAGCAATAGGGAATGTTAATGTCGTAATCTTTGTAAAGGGCAAAGGCTGTCGCTACAACCAGAGGAATGCCTTTATACGCAGGGCCGTACAAAAAATCGATATCATCCAGATGATCTTTGACACAGGCAGCATAAAAACTGCCTAGTTTTGCGATGTGTTCAGATGTTTTATAATTGCCCGTGTTCACAAAATAAGGGGTCTTTCGGCCGCTTTTTGTTGTGAAATCGCCAAAAGTCAGGACACCTGCTTCTACCATAAAATCAATAAAATCCTGTTGATACTGCATTGCTTTCTCCTTAGAAAATTTTTTAAATTTTTGAGCGGGAGTTTTTTCTATCCCTATTGAAATACGCTTAGTCAGTGTCGTGAGATGATAAAATCATAAGTGTTGTTGTTTTGTTCCTTTGTTTATTATTATACCTCAAGTGTGACGTTTTCTCAATCAATGAGCGCTTGAGAACTTAAAAATTTGGTGTTATAATTAAAAATCAAGGTGGCGCAGTATTCTAGTCGGTGCGATCGATACCGAAGGCGGGGCTAAAAATCCGTCGAAGGGCATATCGATGAAGTCCCTTGTTTTAGCTTTCGACGCCCAGTCGGGGGCTTTGA
>CACZTE010000026.1 GCA_902784045.1 uncultured Eubacterium sp.
ACCACTTCCCCGTTTTTGACTTCTTGCAAATAAGAATAAATGATATTTGAGCCGCCGGGATAACCGGGCACATTTTTGACATTTTCTTTCACGTAGCACGAAAGAATATAATGATCGGGGTCAATCATGAGAAAATCGTGGCCGTCCGCTCCCTGACCTTTTTCCGTGACAGCCGATTTTTCCATGGAAATGCGCTTCACTTCGTTGAAATGGTCATCGAGAATGACTCGCTCGCCCGGTGCGTATCCAACCAAACCGTAATTGTCGAAATTGACGTTTTGATCATGATAGCTGTAATAGGTTTTGCCGTTCACTTTGTGTTTTTTAAAATCCCAGAATCCTGTATTGACGCCTTCTTTCGGCTGATCTTCGTGCTTGGACCAAACGATATTTCCCTTACCATCAAGCATAATCAAATTACGGCTAAAAACAAATGACAAAAAGAAATGGCCAGGCAAATCCGTCTCTCCTTCCACATTGATTTTCGCCAGTCCATCCGCGACAGCCGGTTGTTGAGGATTAGCCCCGTTGGCAGCGCAACCGCTTAAACACATCACCAAGACAAACAGCAAAACGGCAGTACACATCAATCGTTTTTTCATTTTGTGTTCCCCTTTCTTTTGAAAACATCCGAAAGCACTCACACATTTGTTCTCTTTTTGCTGTCATTGCTTTTAAGCCTTTTGAGGTCATGTCGCCCTCTTTTTTGACCATTGATTCATTATATTATATCGCATAATGGTATCGCTTTCAATACAAATCGGATTAGAACAAACCATGTGGAAAAAGGATTGCATTTCCCGCAATCATTTTGCTATTCTCTAAACTTTTTCGTTGTCTCCGCAGTACAGTCTGTCGCACAGACGCGCTTTTTTTCGTTCCTTTTAATGAATTATTTTAGGACTATCGCGAATTCTATCGTTAACAATCACTTCGGAATCGTGATGGTTACCATTGTTCCCTCATCCGGCGCACTTTTGATATCCAAAGTACCACTCATCATTTTTTGGACGCGGTAACGCGTATTTTTGATACCCAAATGCTGCGCGCTATCGTCCATTGCTTTTTGCACATCAAATCCTATGCCGTCATCGCGAACAATGACAGTGTAAAACTGTTCTGTCTCAAAGGCCGATAGGATAACCGTTCCGCCGGATTTACTTTTGCAAATGCCGTGTTTAATGGCGTTTTCAACCATCGGCTGGACCGATAGCGCCGGAACATAAAAAGCGGTACAGCGGATATCGTATTCGATGTGAAGTTTATTTGGAAAACGTAGCTTTTCAAGCCATACATAGGTTTTGATGTGGTTTAATTCCTCAGAAAACGCAATCGGGCTTGCCTTATCGGCAAAATTCATATTTTCACGAAGATAAGTTGAAAAAGCGTTGGTCGCTTCCGCCGCGAGTTTAGGATCTTCTTCGCACAGCGCTTCAATCACAGCCAGAGAATTATAAAGGAAATGAGGCTGCATCTGAGAGATCATCGCAGAAATCCGAAGCTGCGTCTGTTCATTCTCATACCTGAGCGCTTCATTTTCAAGCTCATCGTGCGATTTAAAAAAAATCATACACAGAGGCAGCACAATGGCGAGGATAAAAATGCCCCATACATCAATACTCCACTTAAAAACATTCTGATTGGCATAAATAATCGTAAAAAGAACAGGTACAAAAATACAACTTAGAAAAGAAAACTTCTGATTTGCGTTTAAATCTGAAAACAAAGTGGCAACGCATAAAAGCAAAAGACAAAAAAAATCCGTCGCGATACTGACATAATCTATCACGCTGTCGGATAACACCCCCGCTTCATTAATCGCAAACAAAAGTGGCTTGAAAAAATTGATGATGAGTGTCCCTGCGTAAAAAACAAGCGCGGTCCCAATTAAGACGGTAACGACACGCGTCAAAGCATTTTCTTTGAGAAACTGTTTGAGATAAAGCCATAAAGTCAAAAACATAGACATGATGAAAAAATAAGCCAGTGATAACAAAATAGTAATCTCACGGATATGGTTGGGGGTGTGATACAGACTGAAAGCGAGAGCGCCAAAAAAGACCCCCAGATGGATATTGATAAGAAACACCGCAAAATAACGCATTGATAGCGTTTCTTTTTTCATTCTAAAAAACACATAGCCCGAGAGCAAAGTCAAAAAAATCAGGGCAGTTATTATAATAATATTGACAGATAGGATATACTCATCACGAAAAATATTGTGTGTAAGCGCAGTCGTAATGCCAATCAAGGAGAGTAAACACATGGCCGCGAAAATAACAGTTCGGAAAATTATGTCATTGTTTTTTGGTAAAGCTGTTCGTTTGTCCATAGTCATTCGAAATCCCCTGTTTTTTCGTCACGATACATCAAAATCAAAAAAGGAGTGTATGCATGCGCAAACATCATGTTGCTTACGCGAAAAAAACCATAGTCCATTCCCACTTTTATGGATTCAGGCGAGAAAGCGTTGCCTGCGCCCATAGATATTGGCGCATATACACGCCTTTGTACTGATTTAGCGCGCTGGGAATACCGTCAAGATAATCAAAATAATCACACTGTACTTTTTCTCTGTTAATGCCCAATTTTCCCCAGCCTTTGATTAAAATGTCTTCCTGTTCAATGTCGGAAAGAATCTTAATCAGGTCTTTTTTGGCAACACGAAGATAAGAGTCAGAACTGCTTTTGAAAATGGCGTTACTGATATCAGCAGAGGTACACACAGCGCCAGCCTTATCCACCAGATACGCCAAAAGTTCCTTGGATCGCTTGGTAAAGGCGATGACGGGCTCACCGCAATAAAACACTTCAAATTCGCCAAAACAGCGAATATACAATTCCTGTTCCTGGATGGTGTGCACGTTGGTTTGACGAAGCATGGACAAGGCATGTTCTATTTTTTCTTTGGTGATGGGCTTAATCAGATAATCACTGGCGCCCAAATCAAAGGCCTGCAAAGCATAATCACTGTATCCTGTGCAAAACACAATGTCACACCCGGGATAAACGGCTTTAATTTTTTTAGCCAGATCAACGCCGTTCATATTACCGATCATGATGTCCAGAAAAGCGATATCAATTTCCTTGCCGGACAAAGCGGCAAGAGTGTCATCGGTGTTATCAAAAGCCAGAATTTCCGCCTCGGGCAATGCCTCATGTATGCGGCCCGTTAAATGCTTTAACAAAATCACCTCATCCTCAACTGCCAGTATTCTCATGATCATCAACCTTTCATAAACCAAATCATTGATGCAGACATTTCACTTGCCGAATGGTATGCCTATCCTCTTTCACACAATCATAAAGCTGTTTGTTTTTAACTCAAGTTATCTGAGCATGGTCACTTTAATCTTACCGATTGACTTCTTTTAGTCCAGACTATCCCATATGTGGAGATAATTGACAAAGCAGCCGAAAAAAAGACTTATGCCTGACGGCTGTCTTTAAGTCTGTGATTTTAGCAGGAACGCGAGGATTTCTCCTCGCGTTCTGATAAGTATTGGGTTTTGGGTTTTCCGGCATTGGTGAGAAGCTTGAATTTGTGTTTTACTTCCGGCCCGGCGGGCGCAAATCAGTCTCGCACAAAAGAGCCACTTGACTGATGCTTAGAAAACCACATAAATCTCAGAGACTTAGGACATCTCTGTTCATGGATTCTTATGATTCGGCTGGTTGATCAGCCGGTTTTTCAGCCTTTTTTTCGGCGGGTTTAGCGGTTGCTTTGGCAGCGGGCTTCGCAGCAGGTTTGGCCGCGGGTTTCGCAGTAGCCTTTTTCGCAGGTTTGGCAGCTGTTTTTTCAGCCGGTTTCGCTGCGGCTTTTTTGGCCGGTTTCGCTGCGGCTTTTTTGGCCGGTTTGGCGGCTGTCTTTGCAGCGGGTTTGGCATCTGCTTTAGCGGCAGGTTTGGCAGAGGCTTTCGCATCGGGTTTGACAGCCTTTTTTTCAGCGGATTCAGCGTCGTCAGCTTTGTCTTCTTCCTTGCGGAAAGCTTTGTCAAACTGCAAAAGCATCTCTTTATCCTGTTCAGCGGCCTTTTGAACCAATGCCGTATGTTCCGAGTATAACTGCTGAAGCATCTGAGCGCTTGTTTGCGTCATTCGATAGACATAAGCTGACATTTGATTCATCTTCAAGTTGATAATCTGAGCAGCCATTTCGTTCATCGCCTTGTAATCGGGCATCGGGAACTTGGGAGCGTCCATTGAACCAAAGGGCATTAACATATTATTATTACTCATCTTGTTTACCTTCATTATTGGATTCTGTATTTTTTTCAGACTGTTTGCAGTCTTGATTCTTTCATCAACTTCCCTGATTATAACAGCTGATAGAAGGATTATTTGTCAGCTTTTTCTTCAGCTTTTTCTTCAGCTTTTTCTTCGGCCTTTTCTTCTTTTTTGAAAGCATTTTCCATCTGTTTCATCATTTCCTGATCTTGTTCGGCAGCTTTCTTGACCATTTCGGTGTGTTCCATGTACATCTGTTGAAGCATAGTGGCGCCGGTTTGAGCCATCTGGCAATTATAAGCCATAATCTGGTTCATTTTCATATTGATGACTTGAGCGGCCATTTCATTCATCGCTTTATAATCCGGTTTCGGGAACATGTCCATGACTTCTTTGGCGTCTTTTTTCGCTTGTTTCATCATATCTTTCATGGGTTCGAAAGGATTCGGCATGCTCTGAAGCATTTCCATCGGATTCGGCATATTTTCACTCATTGGTTTAATCTCCTTTTATTTGGTTTTTGATTTGATTATTAAATGCAGACTGTCCTGGCAGAACGCCTGCTTTTTTACGATTTCTTATTTGTCCGCTTTTTCTTCAGCCTTTTCTTCTTTTTTGAAGGCTTTTTCCATCTGTTTTAACATTTCCTGATCTTGTTCGGCGGCTTTTTGAACCATCATGGTATGTTCCATGTACAATTGCTGGAGCATGGTGGCGCTGGTCTGAAGCATTTGATAATTGTAGGCCATCATTTGGTTTACTCTCATGTTGACGATTTGAGCAGCCATTTCATTCATCGCTTTATAATCCGGTTTCGGGAACATAGCCATGGCTTCTTTGGCGTCTTTTTTGGCCTGTTTCATCATGTCTTTCATAGGTTCAAAAGGGTTCTGCATTTTTTCACTCATTGGTTTAATCTCCTTTAAATATGATTTATGATTTGATTATTAAAGACAGACTGTCCTGGCAGACCGCCTTCCTGCTTTTACGATTTCTTATTTATCCGCTTTTTCTTCGGCTTTTTCTTCAGCCTTTTCTTCTTTTTTCAATGATTTTTCAATCTGTTTTAACATTTCCTGATCTTGTTCGGCAGCTTTTTTAACCATTTCGGTATGTTCGGTGTAGAGCTGTTGAAGCATATTAGCGGTGGTCTGAGTCATCTGATAGTTATAAGCCATCATTTGGTTCATTCTCATGTTGACGATTTGAGCAGCCATTTCGTTCATCGCTTTGTAATCAGGCATCGGGAACATGGCCATGGCTTCTTTGGCGTCTTTTTTAGCCTGTTTCATCATGTCTTTCATAGGTTCAAAAGGGTTCTGCATTTTTTCACTCATTGGTTTAATCTCCTTTTCGTTTTGAGTATTTTATATTGAATTTGTTAAAAGCAAAGGTTTGTTATTTTTCAGAAGCTTTTTCAGCAGCTTTTTCAGCGGTTTTTTCGACGGATTTGACTTCGCCTGTTTCGCCGGCGACTTTGGCTTCTTCACTGCGGAAGACTTTTTCAAACTGCTGAATCATTTGTCTATCTTGTTCTGCAGCCTTTTGCACCATGATGGTGTGTTCCATATACAATTGCTGGAGCATCGCGGCGCCGGTTTGAGCCATCTGGGAAAAATAGGTTGAAGCTTGGTTGATTCCCAGATTGATGACCTGAGCTGTCATCTGGTTCATTGCCTGGAAATCTGGCATCGGCGGGAACATCGGCATATTCATGGGCATGCTCATCGGCATTCCGAAACCAGGCGCGGACGCGCTTCCGCCGTTCTGATTCATCATATTCATCATTGGCGCATTTCCGCCCATCGGGCTAAAGGGCATAAAGCCATTGTTTTGATTTTGGTTCATGTTGTTTTCCTCCGTCTTGGTGTTTGATTTTTTATGAGGCATGCTGTCTTTCACATCGGTCTTAATATCCTCGAAAAGTTCTCTGAGCATATCAGATTGTTTTTCGTCGAGGGGAATCAGCTGTATTTCGCTAAGGTCGTTTCCGAAACGAATCGGCAGGACCTCATACAAATCCCCTTCCGCCTGGCCTTGCGCTATGCCGAACAAATCAAGTTTGCCGTTGGCATTGCGGGGCAGATTCGGAGAAATCAGCACACGCTTGGGCAGATTGTCTTCGGACAAAGATTTGTCGGAAATATAGACTTTGCGCAACACATCAAGCACCGTATCCAAAGGCGATGCTTCGTCTTTCAAGACCTGGACGCAAAGCATGGGAATATTGTCATGGTCGTTTTTCATGAAAACCGGCACCACGCAACAACATTCGACGCCGACCTGGCGGCCGATTTCGATTTCCACCTTACCCGCTTCAAAATTTCTGCCTTCTTCATGGAGGAAATACCGTCTCGCTCTGCCGAGATAAGTGAGTTTTCCAGTTTTGTCAGCGCTGACATAGTCATTGGTGCAGACATAGGGTTTACCGTCGATAGTAGTCAGTTTTAAGATTTCTTTGTCATCGAGCGTCGGCGTGGCGATGGAGGGCGCGTTCAAATACAGGATCCCTTCACAGGGCACGTCTTTGAGGGTGTGATATTCTTCTTTTTCGTCGTCGAACAGGCGCACATTGTAGCCGGGTAGCGGATAGCCGATGGACTCGTCTTCCAAATCCGGCGTGGAAAGGATGCAGGCACCACCCAATTCTGAGATGCCGTAGCCGTTTAAGAACACAAAGTTTTCACAGCCATGTTTGCGCAGGAATTCGCAGTAGCGCTGTTTGTCTTTGGCTGAAACAGCGGCGCCGCCCACTACCACACAACGCAGACTGGAGAAATCAAATTTGGTGTCTTCCGGTAATTTCATCCAACCTTCAATGGCCGCGCTGATGGCGAAAAGGAAGGTGATTTGGAATTCGGGAATCGCCTGATAAAAGGCGGGATTGAGCATACCACCAGGCACAATGGCGATGGTACCGGAAAGAGCCAAAGGTGTGTGCACCTGATCCATGACACCGTAAGAATTGCTTAAATCAATGGCCAAACCGCTGGTGGGATCTTCAATGAAATCCGAAACCTGTTCCAGCTTGGACAGACAGATCGGTACGGAGTTGAAGGACTGGTCGGAGTGGACCACCGGCTTGCCAACGCCACCCGTAGTGCCGGATGTGTGCACAATGAAAGCGCTGTCGCTGCATTCTTCTTCCAAATAATCCACAGGTGTATTGCCGTAGAGATTCAGAAGAGACTCCATACAAATCGGTCTGAGCAAGGTTTTGAGGTACATGTATTTAGCTTCTTGCGCCGAGGCCATCGCAGCGGGGGTCGTGGGGCCTCCCACCGGAATGTGAAGCAAAATGATGTTGCGCAGACCCAATTCATTTTTACGGGCAAGCAAATCCATGATTAAATCGGGCATGGCAAAATCGTCGGCGATGATAAAATCGGTCATCTTTTCTTCGCGGATCGTCTGTTTGAGACGAAGGGGTCTGAAGGTGGAATAGGGAGCAACCATAGACACTTGGGCGCCAACCATATTCAGCGCGTACATCGCGAAGATGGATTCCGCCGA
>CACZTE010000027.1 GCA_902784045.1 uncultured Eubacterium sp.
AGTGAGGATCCAAGAGAGCAAGCCAAAGGCGTAGCTCGATTGGAGAATCGGAACTTATCCGTAGCGAAGCGGAGTGTGATGGTGGGGGGCGCTGAAGGCGCATTATCATTACTTTCCATCATCAAAAAGCGAAAAACATCGAGAACAGATAACAAAAGAGAACAGCAAAAAGGCTTCCTCTCTCTGGGGAAAAGAAGCTGGCAACGAAGGAGAGTTAAGTGACGATCCAAGAGAGCAAGTGAAACGCCGCTCGATTGGAAAATCGGAACTTATCCGTAGCGAAGCGGAGTGTGATGGTAATGGGCGCCGAAAGGCGCATTACAATACCTCGCGGCATCAAAAAGCCACCAACAAAAAGAGAACATCCAACACAAGAAAACAACAAAAGGACCCCCAATCCCGACGCCAAAAAACCGCTAAAAACCACCTGAACCTATAGACAATAGGGTCAAATCAGCGTAAAATGATAGTGAAAAATCCGCGAGAAGCCACAACACTCCCTCTCCTCAAAAAAACACCCAAAGGAAGGATCCATGACGATTTACCACTTTTTTTCGATTGCCATCATTATTCTGGCGATAGCCATCTTAACCGGCATGCGTCAAATCGGGAACATCACATTGAAACAAGCGATTATTTTCGTGGGCTACGGCTTTATCGGCGCGTTGATCTGGGTGGTCATTTATATGATTATCTATAATCTGCCTTTTGTCGCGGAGCTTGAGCATCAATTTCCACTGCCGTATATTATGGTTGACGTGTTTATTACCGAAGCGTTTCTCATTGAGTTTATCAAAGATCAATCTGTGCACCGCGGGGTGGAAAGCGGGAAAATCCCCATTAAAACCGTGTTTGACGCCGTTGTCTTCGGCGCGCTCGTCGGGATTGGATTCGGCGTGGTTGAAAACATTGCCGATATGATTCTCGAGCCCAATCCCGACATATTGTTTCTTTTTGAGGAAGCGGGGCTCGTTTTGAACAATATCGTATTCGGGTCAATGATGGGATATTATATCGGGATGAGTCATTTTTATAAAAGCAAAGGGGACGAGACGAAGGGCAAACAAATGTTTATCGCCGGTCTCATGATCCCCAGCGTGCTCCACGGGATTCCGAATTTTTTGGAAGCGCTTGTCGAGCATCACATGGCGCCCGAATGGGTTGAATGGCTTGCCGTTGCCATCGAGGCGGTCATCGTCATCGTTGGTATTTTCTTCTTTTTCAAATGGAAGAGAACGATGATTAAAATGCGTCATGACTAAACGATCGCGGCAATCTCACAATCTTGGCATGGCCGGGATTTTTGTTCTTTCACGACGCTTAAAACACTTTGTTAAAGAAGTAAAATGATTACAAAAAACAGCAAGCGTTTTCTTAAAAAAATCTGTTGACATGGCGGCTGTCGGTCTGTTAGATTATAGCCGCACGTTACATACAGATGCTTTGTACGTCTGAGTGACGCTGCTTTTTTATTTTTTTGTAAAGTCTTCGGCTTGCGCCGGTTTTAAATAAACGCTATAATAAAGATCAGCGCTGTGCGGATGTGGCGGAACTGGCAGACGCGCCGGATTTAGGATCCGGTGGGCATTCCCGTGGGGGTTCGAATCCCTTCATCCGCACCATTTTTTTAAGAGGCGGACGGCAAACCGCGGCGGACCGTTTGACGGTTGGCCGGAACGGAATGCTGTCTTTTTTGTTTTTGATAAGGGTCTCCGTCAAATTGTCTTTTCCTGCAAAGCATTTTGGCAATCCTGCTTTAAATTTTTCCGAAAAACCCGTTTCTCACACGGGCTTAATTATTCCATCGACGCTTAATTTGTGTTACACTATACTTAATTATATTTCGATGTTCACGCATCATCGTCAACCAAGCTGAATCAATTGTTTTATCTCAATTAATCGACGGATACGAGCGGTTTTATGATTGAAAGACCCTCCCTTTCCGATGTGATATGATTTTGCGGTAAAATATCAATTATGATCAAAGGAGCCTTTTCAATGAGTAACGAAACCTGTGAACGATGCGGTAAAACTCTGGGTTTTTTCTCCAGAGGCCGCGGCATTGATAACCAGAAACTCAATATCCATTATCACACTTTGTGCGGCGACTGCTATGGTCAATTCAAGCAGGTTATCGACCGTACGGAAAAAATCATTAGACATATCCACGATAAACTGCGCAATGATTTTCATACGGTGGATATGGGACGAGTGCCCATCGACACATTGATTTTCGCGGCGGTGGCTGTTGTGTTTAAAGACGAACCGGACTTTTATGATGAAAAAAATATTTTAAATCGCATGATTATCGGGAAACAAGAGCGTTCCGTCGATAAGATTAAAGATTTGATCAAAATTATCCGGTTTATTTTGAACTATGGCTTTTCGGGAAGTCTGGAAAACAGCGACCTCAGAAGTTTCGCCGATTATTTCAACAGAAGCAGTGATTATTTCCCGCAGATCCGCGCCAACTGCAATCCGAAAGTAAAAGATACCTGGGTTAACGCTTTTGTCTCTCCGATGGGCATCGTGTTGGAAGGAGAGGAAACCAACGGTATTTGGCAGGTCACTTTTCCGGAAGATACCATTATCAAATACGCCATTCACCGCGATGAAGGCGTGATGGAGCTATCGTTTCCGAAAATCGCCTACGACAACAATACATCCCAAATGGTGCGTCTGTTTTTTACCGATGAAGAAAGTCTGAATGCTCTGGCGCGCAAGCTTGATTATTACAACGATTTGACCCGTGAAAAGAGCGATGCCAAAAGGCGAAATCTCATTTCCATTCTCTCCCATAAAATCCGCAAGGACATCCGCAAGCTTAAACCCAACGAGCGGCTGACGGCCATCGACATCGATTTTATCATGATTATGCTGGTCAAAAATTTTATGGAAGATCCGGATGTCCATCATTTTGATTTTAACGCGCTGACCGATCCTTACGGCATGGCGGGAGATATTCTGGCCAAAGATTATTTCGGAAACTTTCTGCGTCTCGGCATTGAAAGCCGCGAAGACATGATGAGCTATATCCGGGATAATTATCTGTTTGCCAAGGATTTCGGCGTGCGTTTCGGCGATGTCATCGAAGAGGAAACCTGGGCGTTTTTCGCCCCCAAAGGTTATATGCTTTGCCTGCCCAAGCATTTTTCGGCTTATTTCGGTTATCAGGACGAATTTCCCAACAACGTCTATTATCCCATACGCGATGATTACAACATTCAGGACAAGCGCTATTTATATCTTCCTGTTGAGGAACACAGTGTCGGCAGAAAATACCGCAGTACCGACGGCATCATTTTTTATTCCGAGCATACCGATGTCATTTCGGAAATTAAAAATTTTGTTAACCGCTGTAACAATTATTACCGCACGGATATCTACGTTGAAGAAGAGCAGCGCATCTATAACAGCAGGGAAAACCTTTTGGAAGTCAAGCGCATCAGCGACCATTTGTTCCGGGACTTCAGCTATATTCCGTTTTGTCTCTACAACGAATGGGCCGCGATCCAAAGCGCTTTGGCTGAGAGCGACACCTTTTTGGCTCAATTTATCAACGGCAACAGAGACGGCCGCGTAATCCGGCCAAAAACCGAAACCTCATACACGTCGCGCATTGTTAAGGCTTTCCATCGAAGCGCCAAAGAGCTCTCCGAAACGTTGAATATCGAAGATACCAGCGTCGCGGGCGCCATCCTGTGGAGCTATTTTAACGACGCGCTGGTGGATACCTTATCCCGTGAATGGATCCGTCTCGGCGGCGATGTAGTGAAAGAAGGGAAAAGTCTCGAGCAGGCTTTTGAAATCTATTTGGGACTGGACAACGTCGATCCCGATAAAGCCTATTATTTCGGGCTGTTTATTTATTATCTCATGAGCAAAAAAATATTGCCCGACGATGATTTCCTTTCCAATTATGAGAGAGCGCTTCTTGTCTATGTGCATTGCGGCCGTAAACTCAACTATGGTGACGCGGTGGAAATTCCCGCCGTGCTTTTCGAAAATGTCCCCGAGGACGTCAAAGAAAAAGCCGCGCAAACCGCCGAAAGCGTCAACCTCGATCAAAACATTGACGACTGGGCCATTACCAAAGAAGAAGCCGAAGCCCGGGCCGAAGCCGACCGCGCGCATGAGCAAAAGAAAAAAAAGCCGAAGACCACAAAAACCGTCATTCAAAAAACCATTAATGACGATGGCGATATCATTGATGTGGCCGTCACTGTGCCCGACGACAAACCGTCAGACGGACAAAGCGCAAATCTGAATTCCGATAAAAAATCCGAGAAAGGGGATGCCTGATATGCGTGTGTTATTGGTGGAAGACGAAACGTCTTTGGCCTCGGCCGTCGCGCGGATTTTCGAGCAGAACCACATTTTAGTTGATACGGCTGCCGATGGCCTGGAGGGGTCGATTCTCAGCGAAAACAACATTTACGATGTCATCATCCTCGATATCATGCTTCCCGGAATGAGCGGCCTTGATATTCTAAAAAAGATTCGGGAAGACGGCAAAAACGTGCCGGTCATGCTGCTCACCGCCAAGGACAGCACCGAGGACAAAGTGGCGGGACTCAATATGGGCGCCGATGATTATGTGGTCAAGCCCTTTGAGACCGAAGAACTTTTGGCCCGGGTACGGGCTTTAGGCAGGCGGCCGTGGGATGTTTATCCAGAAGGGGATATCACTTTCGCCGATCTCAAACTCAATATCAATAGCGGCGAGCTCTTCATTGATGGCCATCCGGTCCGGCTCACGGCCAAAGAGGGACAACTGATGGAAATGTTTATCCGCAATCCCGGTATGATTATTTCCAAAGAACAGATTTTGGATCGGATTTGGGGCATAGAAAGCAACGCGATGGAAAATTCCGTTGAGATTTATGTCCATTATCTCAGAAAAAAAACGGCGTCGTCCCGGACGACCATCAAAACCGTTCGCGGGATGGGTTACGTGCTTAAGGATGCTGATGCATGAACAGCTTAAAACAGCTGCGTCTTCGCCTGACCCTCATTAACGCGGCGGTGTTAATCGGTCTGCTGGTGATGTACACGATTTTTCTGTTTGCCTTTCTCAACATCAATCAGGCTTCGGAGACGGGACGCGCCATGGAAGTCTCCTGCTCCCAAATTGCCGGCAACATGAGATATTTTGAATCCGGCGACAAATCCGGCGATGAATGGGACGATATCCGCGTCAATATCAAAACCTTTATCGATGGCCTCAAATCCAACGATGAAGCCTATATCATTTGGAATGATCAATTCGCCGTGGCAGACAAAATGGAACAGAACCGCGTTGCCGAAGGCGAGCTTTCCAATATTGTCAGACGCTATTTTGCCGAAAGGCGAACCGGAGCGTGGATCACTGATTACCGTTATTCAAATCAAATCTCAAAAGTTTGCACCTATCCCGTCGTCAACAAAAACGGTGAGCTTCGCGTGGTGCAAATTGTCAAAAGCATGGACGAGGAATCCAATGCCGTCGATACGGTACTTCGTATGCTGGCGCTCATTGTGATTTTCGGGGGTATGCTCTCCGTGGGAATCGGCTATGTTTTGTCAGGCCATTCTTTAAAACCCGTCGAGGAGAGCATGGAGAGACAGCAG